>DAOWII010000048.1 GCA_030640985.1 Chromatiales bacterium | reverse complement strand
GTACCGGCTGCAAATGGCCACCGGTCACTTTATGATAAAAGTCATCGGTAAAAGCCTTCAAATCCACATTAGCGGCATCCATATACTGATAGAACTCACGCCGTGGTTCATCACACACATAACCGGCGGTCACCGCGACGGATTTAATTCCCTTCTGCCGACAGGCCCTGGCCACATCGATGGCATACTCATGGAAAATAACCGGATCGTTATAGGTGTAAGCCACACTACGGCAACCCAGCTCTACGGCCGCCTGAGCAATGAGTTCAGGACTGGCATCATCTGCCAGGGTGTCCATCTCACGGGACTTGCTGATATCCCAGTTCTGACAAAACTTGCAGGCCAAATTACAACCGGCGGTACCAAAAGAGAGCACCGGCGTCCCGGGGAGAAAGTGGTTAAGGGGTTTCTTTTCAATGGGATCGACACAATAACCGCTGGAACGGCCATAGGTGGTCAGGACGATCTTGCCCTGCAGATTGCCACGGACAAAACACAAACCCCGCTGGCCTTCATGTAATTTGCAATAACGTGGACAGAGATCACACTGAATACGGCCGTCGTCCAGTGCATGCCAATATCGGGTGGGCACAATGGATTCAAAGTCCTGGCCACTGACACTCATTGAACCCGATTCTGTTATCAGTTGATCGCTCATCATTGGCTCCCGTTTACTAGTGGAAAACACCATCCACACTATGCCTACTACTACGGAAATGCAATACTCGCTTCTTGCCAAACAAGGGCGAAAACTCTATAAAGGTAAAAGACTTTCGAATCACAGGGAGGAATGCATATGACCACGTCCAGACAACCCGCTGTTGCTGGCATGTTCTATCCTGCTGATCCCGTTGAGCTCCAGCAACAGCTAGATGGTTTTTTATCAAAGGCCAGGGCTGAGGGCCCCATGCCAAAGGCCATTATTGCCCCTCATGCAGGCTATATCTATTCAGGCCCAATTGCGGCAAGCGCCTATGCCAGAGTTGCGGCTCTGCGAGAGAAAATATCCAGAGTCGTAATACTGGGGCCTGCCCACCGGGAACCTATTCACGGCCTTGCTACCAGTAGCGCCGACCGATTTACCACCCCTCTAGGAAATATTCCACTGGACAGAGAGTCCATCAGCAGCATCGAACGACTACCCCAGGTCTGTTGCAATGATACTGCCCATCAGCTGGAACACAGCCTGGAAGTTCAGCTGCCTTTCCTGCAACAGGTTCTCAATAACTTCACTCTGGTGCCTCTTGTGATTGGCGATACCACCAAAGAAGAAGTCAGTGAAGTACTTGAACAGCTCTGGGGAGGACCTGAGACCCTGATTATTATCAGTTCAGACCTGAGTCACTATCATGATTATGAAACAGCACGCAAAATGGACAGCGCCACCTCCAGGGCCATTGAATCCTTAAAGCCGGCAGATATCCACTATGATGATGCCTGTGGTAGAAATCCAATTAGTGGACTATTGGTCATCGCAAATAAGCTGGGCCTACAGGCAGAGACTCTCGATTTACGTAACTCTGGTGATACCGCAGGATCACGGGACAGTGTCGTAGGCTATGGAGCCTATGTATTTCATTAAACGAAATGACCAGACCACTAGATAAGAACTCAAGAAAGCTACTTTTGCAACTCGCAGAAGACTCCATACGTCACGGGTTGGAATATGGTGCCCCACTCCCAGTAGCGCTTGGAAGTTTTCCAGAGTCGCTACACATATTGCGCGCTACATTTGTCACTCTAAATCAAAAAGAGACACTACGGGGCTGTATTGGTAGTCTGGAAGCAACTCATCCCCTGGTGGAAGATGTTAGTTACAATGCCTATGCCGCAGCCTTTTCCGACCCTCGTTTCCCACCATTGCTCACAACAGAATTAAGCGGACTGGAGATACACATTTCAATTCTGAGTCCACCGGACATCATGAACTTCGACTCTGAACAAGCATTGTTGTCACAATTACGCCCTGGAATCGACGGCCTGATTTTGCAGGATAAAGGTAGACGTGGAACCTTTCTTCCCTCTGTTTGGCAATCCCTGCCCCAAGCATCTGATTTCCTGACTCATCTCAAGCTTAAAGCTGGCCTGGCTGCTGATTACTGGTCAAACACTCTAACCGTTCAACGCTATACAACAGAATCATTTGCACAAAAAATTAATGGTTAATCTTACTGTTCAATTTCACGAGCCAGTAGACATTGTCCAATAGAACCCGGCATGCATAACAGTTCATCTGTCCATTTTGCATGATCAAGTCTGGCGCCTTTAAGAGCTGCACCGTCTAAATCTGCGCTGGTAAGTATGGCATAAGAAAGATCTGTGTTTTCGATCCGGGCATCCGTTAGCCTGGCCCCTCTCAGGTTGGCTCCCACCAGGTTCGCACCACTGAGGTTAGCACCTCGTAAATTAGAGAGACTCAGATTAGTGTAAGATAAATCAACCGACTGCAAATTACTGGCACGCAAGTTGGCACCACTTAGATCTGTATTACGAATAATTGCATTTTCAAGATCAGCATTGGCAAACTGACCTCCTTGAAGCAAACAATTACTCCAGTTCACCCCCGGAGCGGGACTGTCACCACATGCCGAATGAACCGATTCTTCCCTTGATGGCATGAGGAAAGGAATCGTCATAACAAACAACAAAATCAGTGCGACTATCGAATACTGCTGGAATTTGTTTTTCCCTGATAAGCCCTCTGCCCTTGCAGCCTGAGGAACATGACGAGCGGCAACAGTCCTAACCCTGCGACGTTCTTTACCATTCGGTGGCACAGGATGAGGATTTTCTCGCTCATCCGCCCATCGACGGGCAGCCTCCAGGCGAGCCTGCAATTTATCATCACCAGGGTTGTCCAGGGCGAGCCGTAGTGCTTCAGGAAATAATTCGGGGATAGCTGAGATAGCAGTCCAGGTATCTTTGTCCGGACTAACACAATCGGTTTCCAGGAATCGTCCAATTAGTACATAGCGGGACACAAAGCCTGCAGGATAGGGACCTAGCAGGTCTTTTCCGTGACGGACATACCAGTTTTGAGGCATATGCTTTGCCATAAACTTGAACTCACCCTTAATTTAGGTAGGCTAAACTTTTCCAATACCTGTCCGCTAATAGTTTAGATGACAAATGGGCATGCCGCTGTGAACTCTATCGGAAATACAGGCTTTATACTCCAGAAATTACTCTCTACGGTAATGCGTTCACTGCCAATTGAACTCCAGCAAATGAAACTCACTTCTTCGGTAGGTACTTCAAATTCAAGATTGATTAGCATATCGCCAGAGGGGGAAAAAGAACCAAACGCAGGACATAAGCCAGCAAATACATACCGCGATCACCATAAAGGTCTCACTAGTCAACCTGCGGGACTTATCAAGTCAAGTTTACGTGGGGAGGCACACAGCCATCGTCTACTGGCTCCATCTATATATTTACCACACAACCTGATGCGTACAATAATAAAAAGTAATCAGGAAGTAACTCAACGCCTAAATCATTCCCCTCAAATAAAAAATAACACGAACAGAGTGGTTGAAACCGATGCAGCCGTTATAAAAACCGCCCTAAGATCAACTATTTCGAACTCAAAAACTGAACGGCCAGTTAAATCAAAATCATCAAGTAGCACCTCAAAAAACAACATACCTGAACTTACTCAAATGAAGAGAGAGTTTTTTAGTGCTTTACTTATCTCTCCCAGGCCATCCAATATAAACAGGTCAAAAGCACTAAGAAATATATCTCATCAAATATTCCAACGATTAGTCGCATCAAACGTTAACAGTAGCACAAACCTATTAAAGTCAATAAAGACGTCAGCTTCAAGTATACAAACCCATGATTTAAAGGGCGTGGCCAAACAAGAATCCGAAGCCATTCATTTCAGCATTGCCATTCCAATGCCAGATAAAACACATAAGAACATACAGCTTGAATTCAGGGCGGAGACAAAAAACATTAATGACAAAGGGAAGAATGCATGGGTGGCAAATATAACTTTCGAGGATTGCAATAATGGCAAGATTAAAAGCAAAGTAAGTCTCACAGGCGACAAGACGGTATCAACCAACTTTCATTCTGAGCGAATCTCTACAGCAGAAAAAATAAAATCGAAAATTGATTTATTAAGAATTCGCTTATTAGAGAATGGTTTTGACATAGGCCAACTATTAAGCTTCTCGGAAGCTCCCGTTATGGAAGATCACAAGAATCACTCTAGCAACCCTCATCTAAATGAAATAGCATGAACGACTTACCCATACAGATACAGAAAGTGGCCATCGCCTTGAATTACGATCAAGAAAATGCGCCCACCATAACTGCCAGGGGCCACAACCAGATGGCCGAAAGCATTATAAAATCAGGAAAAGAGAACAACATTCCATTGCATAAAGATCATGATCTTTGTGCATCATTAGAGCAAACAAATGTTGGTGAAGAAATACCAGAAGAGTTGTATCTTGCAGTTGCTGAGGTTATTGCATTCGCCTACATTATTACAGGGAAGTTTCCAGCTGACTTTAATTACGAAAATCTTTGATCCTTGTTTAACCAGCCTTATCAAACCGGTAAATCATAGCCAGTAATTCAGCCTCACCATAAGGAATTGATAAGGTTTCGACAAGATCATCAGCAGTTGCCCCCTTACGAACCATTTTTATAGCTTTTTCTACTGAATAATCATTTTGCTCCATTATTTCCAGCTGGCTCTGTTTGATATCCAGAACCTCTTGCCGTTTACTCTGCTCCTGGAGATGACTTTCAAGCTGATTAATTCTCCGCCCCATATTAACTGCAGCATTACATAATAGGCGAAGATCACGTTGCAAATTAGTAACTTGAGGGCTTTCCTCTCTCATTATTCGTTGCGTACGAAATAAAGCAAGTAAAAGTAGCAATACAGCAATAGATATTGCCGCATATAAATTCGTAGTGGATACCCCAACAAAAAAGTCCATTATCAACAAGCCTCATTACTATTAAACAGTAACATCAATATGCTCACTGTTTTCAGAATCATCCTTTTTATTACTACCATTATCTTTATCTGATTTATCGTCTGTATTATTTTCGTTCTCGGGATGAGGGTGCTGTCTACTCTTGACTTTTGGCCAAATAGCTTTAGTCGAATTTATGCGAACAATGTCAGCCATTTTCATTACTTCGTTATAATCAAGGCTCTACCAATACATCATTAACAGGAAGCAACTTGCCCAAATCAACCAGTATGAGCAAATCATCCCCCTGCTTGGAAAGACCATTAATATATTGACTACTAGCATCATCCCCAATACTTGGAGCCACTTCAATACTTGAGGCTTTCAAATTCATTACATCGGCAACACTATCAACAAGCATTCCAACTACCTGTCCAGCCAGCTCAACAATGACAATACGGCTTAGATCATCTACTTCTTTCACTGGTAAGCCAAGACGCTTACGTGTGTTAACAACAGTGACCACAGTACCGCGTAGATTTATAATGCCCATCACAAACTCCGGGGCGCCTGGCACTGGTGCAATTTCTGTTGGCCGTAAAACCTCACTTACATGGGAAACATTAATGCCATATTTCTCATCTGCAAGATAAAAGGTTACCCATTGAATAATCGGGTCATTTAATACTTCATTGTCAATTTGTTGTTTTTCTTCCACTTTTATTTTCATCCACTATAGTAAGCATAGGCATTCATCTTGCCAATTAATTGGCATCCCTAACCTCATACTACATAAATGCATACATTGCGCCCCTTCTGGATCTATAATTTTAATTTATTCTCTCGGGACAATTCAGCGGCTAGTTCATTAGCATCAAGTAACGCACACATGTGCTCAATGACGGTTCCGGCTAACCATTTACGGTTAGCTCGGCTAGCACGCCATCGTATTTGCTGTGATGACAGCGTCAGCACATCATTAACCGCATCACATGCAAGCCCCCATCGCCCATCATCAATGAAGACAATACGTTTGACCCTCTCTTCTGTAGTCGTAGTCAATTTATCCAGATGACTTTTTGGTACTACTAATTGGGCAATATCAATAATAGGTACATTTTTATCACTGTATGTCATCAATCCAAGTGACCAGGGTGGGTGCCCAGGAATTTTAACAACATCACCCCACTCCTCGACACCGGATAAATCAAGCAAAGGTATTGCCAAAGAGAGCCCCGCAACCTTGAACATCAGGACTTCAACACTCGAAGGCATTGGCTGCGGAACCACCCCGCCAGTATCGACTTGCACATCCAGCTCTACATCGACCTTAACTTCGGAGGCATTGTCAAACACAGGAACGATTTCTGTTTTAGATGATTCAGGACTAATCTCTTGCGGAATTAAATCAGTCTCAGCAAGTAGTGCGTCAAGGTAGATACTTAACGCATTCGTTTCATCATCCAGCGTAACCGGAGGCGTCTTATCAAAGGGGCTCATTGATGCATTACCTTCCCTTCCATAATACTTTTAGCTTCCCTTTCGGAGAGCAACAGTTGCTCGAGCAATTGCTTATAGGCATTCAGACCTCTACCCTCTGCATGTAGTTGTGAAATAGGCGCACCTTTTCTGCTTGCCTCCCGGAACTGTGTATCTACAGGGATAACATCATCCCACATAATATTCTGGTGCCGCTCACGCAATACACTCAAAGTATCAATAGATGCTCGGGTGCGACGATCAAACATGGTTGGAATAATGGTGTGAGGCAAAGGATGGGAGCGTGACTGTGTCACCATAGAGAGTGTGCGCAACATTCGCTCCAGGCCTTTTAAGGCAAGAAATTCTGTTTGTACAGGTATAATCAGGTGATCACATGCAGCAAGAGCATTAATCATTAGAACCCCTAAAACAGGAGGGCAGTCAATAATTACCTGTTGGTAATCTTCATTTAATTGACTGATCCATTTTTTAAGAATTAGCCCCATACCTACTTGCCCCCCGAGTTGCCGGTCAAGTGTTGACAGAGCAGTTGAAGCAGGGGTTATAAATAAATTATCAAATACTGTCTGGCGAACCGGTTCATCAATATCATTATATGTGTCATGCTTGAATATAGAATACAAACTGTTTTTTACTGAATCAGGATCTAGCCCAAAATAACTGGTAAGAGAACCTTGAGGGTCCATATCCACCAGCAACGTTCTTTCACCTTGTTGGGCCAACAGCCCCGCCAGGCTAACAGCTGTTGTAGTTTTACCTACACCACCCTTCTGATTTGCAATAGCCCAGGTTCTCAAATTTTTTACTCTGCACCGGAATTTGCAGTAATCTTCTGCAAACGGCTTCGTTGTATATCAATTGCTCGCCTAGCCTTATCATCTGCCAAAACAACGAGTACCACACGTCTGTTTTTCTGTCGCCCCTCGTGTGTAGCATTATCGGCAACAGGACGATATTCACCAAAACCAAGGGCTACCATTCGTTCAGGAGCAACCCCTTGTTTCATAAAGAGATGGACCACACTCGCCGCGCGGGCAGCCGACAACTCCCAATTTGAAGGAAATATAAATGTATTGATAGGAAGGTTATCAGTAAAACCTTCTACCTGGATAGAGTTAGGATATTTTTTCAGTACGCCTGCAAGCTTTTGCAAAATTGGTATAGCGTCATCTTCAAGCTCTGCCTCACCGCTTGTAAATAAGAGCTTCGTATTTATCTCAACCTCAACCCACAGTTCATCACGCTTCACTGAGATCATATCATCTTCAATCTGCGGCATGACTGCCTGCTCGAACTCATGTTCAATTTCAGTCAACTCACTCGATTCTGCCACCATCTTTAGTTGCTCAATGGAAGAGTAGACTTTATCGTTAGATTTATTGTCTAATTTAATAATTGATAAATCATCACGCGCATTCTCTATGCCAACTTGCACAGGATAAAGACTCTTAGGTGGGGTATCAAAGGCAGCCTCAAGACTGTCAGACAACACTCGGTACTTTCCTTCATTTACCGACGAGATTGCATACATAACAACAAAAAACGCAAACAAAAGTGTAATAAAGTCAGCATATGATATCAGCCAACGATCAAGGTTCTCATTCTGCTCATGTCTTATTTTTCGCATTACACATGTTAGCAGCCACACTCACAGCGGCCATACAAGCCTCACATAACCAATAATCGCTTTAAAATAACTCAATGCAGATAACCTCTCAATTTAGTTTCTATATTTCGCGGATTCTCACCTTCTGCAATTGAGACAATACCTTCCGCTATCATATAGCGATATTGAGCCTGCATAACCACTAAACTTTTAAGCTTGTTAGCAATAGGGATAAGCAATAAATTAGCCAGGCCAACCCCATAAATAGTTGCCACAAAGGCAACAGCGATACCCTCACCTAGCCTGCTGGGGTCTGATAAATTTTGCATTACTTGAATAAGTCCCATTACCGCACCAATTATGCCCAGCGTAGGAGTATAGGCGCCCATGCTTTCATAGACTTTCGCTGCCTGGATGTCATGATGTTCTTTATTATTAACTTCAATTTCTAGAATATTGCGCATAACCTCTGGCTCACTTCCGTCTACCAGCAGTTGCAAACCTGTGCGGGAAAATGAGTCAACTTCAGATTCTGATATATTTTCAAGCCCCAACAATCCTTCCTTACGGGCAATGTTACTCCAGCTAACAATTTTCTCTATGGCTTCGTTCATCATTTGATTGGGTGGCCAAATAACCCATACCAGGATTTGTATCGCCCTTATGAAAGTGTTTAGTGTTGATTGCAACATGATTGCACCCATTGTCCCCCCTAACACAATCATCATTGCGGCGGGATTTAATAGCATGGATATAGAACCACCTTCCAGGTGTTGCCCGACCAGAATTGCCGCTATGCCAAGAAACAATCCAAGTAGAGTAAGAATGTCCATTTATTTACACTTGACCGATTATGCTGGGGCCGATATCAACTAGTGGCAATATTCTATCTGTCAATCCTGCATCTGCGACCGCAGCAGGCATTCCATAAACCACTGAACTAACTTCATCCTGAGCCCATATTGTACTACCTGCCGTCTTCAGAGAGCGTGCACCTTCACGTCCATCCGCCCCCATTCCGGTCAAAATAATTGCTAGAACTGGATTTTTCAATTCACTGGCGAGCGAATTGAAAGTAATATCAACACAAGGCCGATAATTCTCTTCTGGTTTGGGTTCTTTTATATTAAGAGTTATTTGGTTCGTTGAAGAGCGGCGAACAGTTAATTGTTTACCCCCTGGCGCCAGGTAAGCAGTACCAGGCTGTAATATATCGCCTTGTTTTGCTTCTGTAATCGTCAAACCACACAACCCATCGAGCCTTTTCGCATATGACGGAGTAAATGTGCCGGGCATGTGCTGAACTAAAATAATTGGCAATGGAAAATCCCCGGGGATTTTCTGCAGTACCTCTTGCAATGCTACAGGCCCCCCCGTTGAACAGCCTATTGCAACAAGCTCATAAGAAGTTTTCTTCGCGAATATCGGGGGACTTTTTGCAACCTGGGCTGGCTTTGATATCGGGGTGTCTTTCCTGATATTAGTACGAATCCGACCCTTGCTAGCAATACTAAAAACACGGTCACACAGCATTTTTATTACATCTTCGCTTTTACGTGATATTTCAGCAAAATTCTTGGGGAGGTAATCAATTGCTCCTGCCTCAAGGGCATCAAATGTAGCCTGAGCGCCATCAGTTGTTAGTGAAGAAAACATCAAAATCGGGACTGGTTTTGATGCCATTATTTTTCTTACTGCAGTAATGCCATCCATAACTGGCATTTCAATATCCATTGTAATAACATCAGGGTGTTCTTCCGATACCTTTTTGATGGCTTCAGAACCATTTTCAGCGACAGCAACCACTTCCAGGCGCGGGTCGCTATTAAGCATATCCGTTACGCGATTACGAAAGAACCTTGAATCATCAACCACAAGAACCCGAAGGGTCATACTATATGTCCTTTGTTATATGTATGCATGAAATATACTAGCGAGTTGCCGCATACTCCCCCATCAAACCAGGAATATCTACGATAATAGCGATACGTCCATCACCTGTAATGGTTGCACCAGCGAGTCCTGACGTCCCTGCTAACATAGCACCTAATGGCTTAATCACCACCTCTTCCTGGCCAAGAAGTTCATCAACAATAAAGCCAACTTTCGTGACTCCAGAATTGACCATAACCACATGACCTGACTCGGGAAGTTCATCATTAGCTGCTTCTTTAACAAGCCAACGTGACAGGTAATACAGTGGAATTGATTTTTCTCTAATAACAATCACCCTTTGACCATCAACGACATTAGTGCGGGTTAGATCCAGATGGAATATCTCATTAACATTAACAAGTGGCAATGCAAAATTCTGATTTTGCAATTTAATCATTAAGGTAGGCATAATCGCCAGCGTAAGAGGTAGTTTAACTACCAGGCGTGTTCCTGTTCCGATCGCTGAGTCTATTTCAACTGTTCCGTTTAGTTGAGCAATACGGGTCTTCACCACATCCATTCCAACACCCCGACCAGATACATCAGAGATATTTTCTTTAGTCGAAAATCCAGCGGCAAATATTAATGCAAAGCAATCTTTGTCATCCAGGCGTTCGGCAGCTTCTTTATCAAGCATTCCTTTCTCAATCGCTTTATTTCGAAGTACATTGGCATCCATTCCGGCACCATCGTCCTCAATTATAAGAAGTATATGATCACCCTCTTGCTCAGCAATAAGTTTAAGTGTTCCAGCTCTTGATTTTCCCGCGGCCTCTCTGACATCAGGTGTTTCAACCCCATGATCGACGGCATT
>DAOWII010000066.1 GCA_030640985.1 Chromatiales bacterium | reverse complement strand
GCAACAAACTGCTCCGGACTCATATCCAGAATACCCTGCTCCACGATTACCACGTTGTAAGGGGTGTCGTGCTCGCTTGCATCAATCATCAAAGAGAAGGCGCGTGCAGGTGTGGTAACCCAGTCAAATTCCACCTGCCAGTCCCTGAATCCTGAACGAATGATACTGGCCTGCTTTTCACTCACCAGCAGTAGCACACGTGTATCAGCCAGTGAAGCAAGGTCATCACCATCTACATCAGGTTTTTGCACCAAAACCGGCAACTCAAACCAGAATGTAGAGCCCACACCGGCACTGCTCTCAACACCAATAGTCCCACCCATTAACTCCACTAACTGTTTGGCAATCGTAGTACCGAGCCCGGTACCACCATAGCGCCTGGTGGTTGAAAGATCCGCCTGGGTAAAGTCATCAAAAATATGTTCGAGTTTGTCTGCCTCTATACCGATGCCAGTGTCTTCCACCTCGAAACGAATAAGAGGTCGATATGATGTCCCGCCCATCACCTTGACTCGGATAGTCACTGAACCCTGGTCGGTAAACTTTATGGCGTTACCTGCAAGATTAATCAGCACCTGCCTGAGGTGTAACGCATCCCCCTCCAACAGAAAAGGCACCTTTGGGTCGATATGACTGGCTAATTCAATCCCCTTACGCTGCCCTTGCACCCTCAGCATTTTTACTGTGCTGTTTACCAGTGCGTGCAAATCAAAGCTTGAGTCATCAATCTCAATTTTACCCGCCTCGATTTTTGAAATATCGAGCACATTGTTAATCAGACCCAACAGGGTTGTTGCAGACATATTTACCGTACGAACCAGATCACGCTGCTCATCATCAAGGCGTGTCTCCTGCAGTAGATCGCTCATGCCGATCACACCATTTAGTGGTGTTCTGAGTTCGTGACTCATATTGGCGAGGAATCTTGATTTTGCCTCATTTGCCTGATTGGCTTTCTGAATCGCTTCGTACAGCTTTCGCATCAACACCTTGATGTACATCGGCAACACAATCAGCAGAATTAACAAACTTAGTCCTATCTCACTGTGCTCTTGCCAGTACTCACTGACAATGCCAGCGGTACCGAAACCAATCAAACTGAGTACGGTTGAGATATCGACATATTTTTCACCATAACGAAAACCATTACCGACGATAACCCAGAGGTATAGTGCAAACAGCGGAGTGCCATATTTTCCTGTCAATGCCAGAACAACCGACAACACAGATAAATCCAGAACAATACCGAACAGCCGTCGACTAATGGATTTCTGTGGTTTTAGCAGGATTGCAGAGAAAATCAGGAACGAAACAAATAGAAAGGAACTACTGACAATACGGGGAATCAACAACTGGCCTGCCTGTTCATCCCACAGGGCTGGCAAAGGAGACATAAAGTAAAAGAATATAATAGAACCAATTGCCAGACGAATTAACGCCTGTTCGTGCTCGCTGTCCTCCCTGTCGGCAAGGCGACTTTTCACCCAGTCACCGAACACACGCATTTTTTTCTGAACTATACCCATCCATTCTTCCATTAATTTCAGGATTTATGTAGCATCAACAATAAATATTGATCGCTTATTCATCTAATATTTCTGACAGACTTATTTCAACTTCATAGATCTTATCCAGCTGCTTGAGAAATGCATCAACACAGTCCGGGTCGAAGTGTTTTCCTGCCTGCTCGGAAATATACTTCACCGCATCGTTTCTCGACCACGCAGTTTTATAGGGTCGCTGCGATCGTAGCGCATCATAAACATCTGCCACTGCTACAATTCGTGCCGGAAGCGGAATATCTTTTCCAACCAGACCATACGGATAACCTGTACCATCAAATTTTTCATGGTGGTTAAGAGCAATAACCGAGCCTATTTGAATAAATCTCGATTCACTCTCAACCAGAATCTCATGACCTATCAGTGTATGCTGTTTCATTACCTCCCATTCAGAGGAAGAGTGTTCCCCAGGTTTGAGCAAAACATGATCAGGGATACCGATCTTACCAATATCATGCATCGGGGAGGCATACTCAATCTCGTCACAATCTGCTTCAGATAAACCTAGATACTCGGCGATCAGGCGTGAATATTTCGCCATGCGAAAAACATGATTACCGGTATCCTCATCACGATACTCACCGGCCTTTGCCAGACGCAATAACGTTTCACGTTCACGTGACAGGATTTGATGTGTTGCCATCTCAACCTGTTTTTCCAGCCATTTTGCGCGGTCCTGAATGATGCATTGCTGCTGGCGAAGGGTAAGGAGGTTGCGGCAGCGAGTTCTGCATTCATACTGATCCAGGGGGCGAGTCAGAAAATCAGTGGCTCCGGCATTCAGCGCCTCGTAACGTATACTACGATCACCCAGGACTGTAATCACAACCACAGGGACATCCTTACACCCCGGAATGGACCGTACCCGCTTGATAAACTCAATACCATTCATTTCGGGCATACGGTAATCGGTCAATATCAGATCAGGCACCAGAGTACGGGCCTGAGCCAATGCATCACGCGGGCTGGCAAAACTTTCAACATGAAGATTTCTATCAATGGTATGGATGATCTCTTCCAGTATCCTCCTGCCCGTTGCCTGGTCGTCCACTATCAGCACATAACGCGGCCGATAAGCCTTCTGACTGTGGCCCTTGCCCTGCCCATGAATTAATTGTGGCTTATTCCCGGCAAGCCTCTCTTCGCCCAATCGAGAAGAATTTCTAGGAAGTGTCATGGCTTTACTCGTTTACCCAAAAATAGCTAAAGAATTTCTTATTTAGCTCAGAATATCAATTTTAGAATTCCGATGCGAGTTATCCAGTTATAAATGTAGTAAAAATAACCCTTGCCCCGTCTCAGGGACTTCTAACGGGTCTATAACTATAACAAAAACAAAGATATAAGGCTTACTCAAGGGGGGGAACCATAAACGAAAGCGGATACCAATAGGACACCCACCCCTAGGACACCCACCCTTAAATAAGCTTACAAAAACGGGGGTTAAAACTCAGTTATTCCTGATATTAGCCAAAACCGCATTCTGACTCCGGTCTATTTTCTAGTTCAGTGACTGATTCAAATAGCCCTAGGAAATATGTTTATCGCGTAGATAGGGTTCAAACAGAGGCTCGAATTCTTCAAGTAATGTATCAATGGTATAAGGTACAGATTTTACAAACGCATCCAGTATAACCAATGCATTGATTGCCCCATCTTCACGTTTGTTCGCTCTTAAACGCTCGGCCATATACTTATTTACCGAGGCCACATTTGAATAAAATTGCTTTAAGCCGGTCATATCCATATCGGCGGACATACCATTTTTCCAACGATAATATTGCGCTAGCATATACATTGATGCGGCACGGTAAAAGGTTTCTTCCATATTAGAAAAAGGCAGGTGAAAACGTGCCATCGGTTTAAAAAATTCAGTTTTCGGGCAACCACTGACCGCCGTAATAACACCCATTATGGAGCTGATACCTTCTTGCGCGGTAGTGTCACTTGATATAACGCGTTCGCCTAAGGTTACCGCTACTTTAGCTTCCTCAATGGATACAACATCCTTCAGTTTATCTACCAGTGGAGAAAGTTGTTCTGCCAGAGGGCAGCGTGACTCCACCAGTGAAAGTGGGCAACTATCACATTGCTGAAACTCCAGCTTTGTCCATTCAGGTAAATCTGCAGATCTTTTTTTTACAGGGCTTAATGTATGCCGGTCTAGTTCGATTTGAAATTCTTCTTTCCGACCATTTTTAAAGTCGAAGTAATAAGTATATTTTATTGTTTCCACAAGATTTATTCCTTAAAACATTAAGGCATGCAATAGTTACTTAAACTAGCTTTTCATCAGCTTTAGTGCAAGGCCGTTTTGTTATAACAATGATGTTGTGTGACGCAGTTATCAAAGATAAAAATGAAAAAAAACCAGGGGGTCAAAAAAAACAAAGGGGTCAGGTCTCCATTTGCGCATGGCAATAATTGGGATCAGAGTAAATTTAGAATAATTGGGAGCATGTCCAGGTTGTTTCCAAGATCAGATATCTTGTGGTAAGTTGTGATCTTAAGGGTGGTTCTCAGGCTTTTAAAACGGGCTTTGTGTTGTTATCAACCGTCGACAACAATGAAAGGCACTACAACAGTTAATCTTTCTAATTCAATGACTTGCGATTGCAATGACACCAAAAAGAACACTGTACAATTATAAAATAACTAAACGGTATCTTAACTGACAATTATGAACCTTATTATCAATTCCGTGATTACATTCTAATGTTAAACAAAATCGATACGAAGGATCTACAGATAGGCATGTATGTCTCCGAGCTGGATCGCCCCTGGCTAGAGACACCTTTTCTGTTTCAAGGTTTTTCCATTTCTAGCCAGGGTGATATCAATGAGCTTGAACACTGCTGTGACTATGTCTTCATCAATGAGGAAAAAAGTAATTACAAAAAAGAAGATTCTCTCGAATCCCCTTTCCTAAAAAATGATGATGGTGAACTACCCGAGATTGAAGGTAAAAGACCTGAACACAAGATACCTATAGAGGAAGAGATATACGAGGCTCGCAAAATTCGAAAGGATACTGAAATCCAAATGTCATCCTTAATGAGTCAAATGAGGAGTGGCAGGGCGCTCGATATTCAGAAGGCAAATGATGTAGTCAAAAACATAATCGAGAGCCTGGTTCGAAACCCTGATGCGATGGTGCTACTAGGAAGCATAAAAAGCCATGAAAGCACCTCCGAAGCACATGCCATTAGTACCAGTATCCTCTGTATTACACTGGGGCGATTTATGAAATTTTCTCCTGAAATGGTAGAGGAACTTGGACTGGCGGCTCTATTACATGATGTTGGTGAAGTTAAAATACCCGTCGAGTTAATCCACAAGGTCTCCAAATCACCGCAGGAGATTGAACTTGTAAAAAAACACGCCGAATTTGGTGCTGAGATATTACGCAACTCAAAAGGAATGCCTGACAGTACAATAGACGTGGCTTACTCTCACCATGAGCAACTTGATGGAAAGGGTTATCCAAGAGGATTACTTGCAAGTGAGATTAGTACCTTTTCAAAAATTGTTTCGATTGTTGATACTTATGACCGACTTACTCGAGGCGAAGATGGGAAAAGTATTCCTGCGACAGAAGCTCTACGTTATCTCTACCTTTATCGTGACAAAATTTTTGATGGTCGTATAACCGAGGCTTTTATTAAATGCCTCGGTATTTACCCAATAGGGAGCTTGGTTGAGCTTGAAACCGGAGAGGTCGGGATTGTAACCTCCGTAAAACCTGGCGAGCTACTAACCCCCCAATTACTGCTGGTAAGGGGGCGCAATAAGAACCCCCTGGATATACCACGCGCAATCAACCTGGCGCAATTCGTAAAAACTAACCCCGATAAATATGTAGTCAAACAAGTATTGGCTCCTGAAGCATACGGGGTCGATATGCGGTCTTATCTTCTTACTGAGGAACAGATGCATATATAGAAGGAACGTTCTCCTATTAGAAAGTATCACTCCAGTCCATCAGTAGGGCCACCAAAGACATGAATTAATTCTGATTTTCCTCGTACTTGATGCCGCCCAAGATCTACAAAACTACTCTTGAGAGGACTTGATAACATCTGATAAGCCTCGGAGGAAATAATAATCGTATGCTCCAGACGCTTGGACAGCCCTTCGAGCCGACTGGCCGTATTTACTGCATCTCCGAAAAAGGTATATTCATAACGTTGCTCTGAACCGATGGTTCCAGCATCCACACTACCGAAATGAATACCAATTCCAGCTTCTGCAGGAGATCCATTGGGTAATTTCAAGTGACGAACCAGCTTGCTAATATCTAAAGCCGTTGCCATGGCATTATCGATTGCCCAGGCAGGATGTTCAGTGCTGAATACTGCCAAAATAGCATCGCCCATGAACTTGTTGATAATACCGTTGTATTGAGAGACCACTCCACTTAATTCAGAAAAGAAGGTATTAAGAAACAGGATCAACTCTTCCGCAGAGGTTACTTCACTCATCTCGGTAAATCCGCGAATATCACAGAACAGGATCGCAACTTCTTTCGCCTCACCTTGTTTAAGTGTTTCGGTATCAGTAGTGAGTAGTTTTTCCATAACGTCCGGGCTGACTACTCGTTTGAGCATATGTTCAACTTTCTCTCTTTCATGAACATGGTCAATTAATCGGTTGAGCTGTATTCCCATTAAACCCAACTCATTTTGACTTAAAATGGGGATTTTCTGGGTAAACTCTCCTGCCTGCGCATCACGCAGCACCTTTAGCTGTGGCTCAAGAATATGATGAAGGTTGCGGGAGTAGCCGCGAATCGTCCACACCATTAATCCACTCAGCATTAATAGATAAAATAGTAGATCAACCGCAAATTCTGTAACAATGGGCTGGTAATCAACTTGCTGAATTGAAAGTGCCATATTTAGCTTAACTACCGCACTCAAGCTGAATAGTAAAATAAGCGTGAGTATACTGAGCGTGGCGTGCCGAAGGCTGACTGAAGTGGGGATAAGGCGAAATGTCTCCAAATTCTGCTCAACACCTTTACCAAACCAGTCTCGACTTGCTGCAAGAGTAGTATCAACGCCAGCAAAGTATCCAAAGGTAAGGATTATGAGGCCACTGCACAGTACATCGGTCAATGGAATATCGAGGAGTGCCGTCGAAACAATAATTGAGCCTGTAGCGATAATCGCATAGACACTCAATTCACAAAGGAAGTGCTGGCGCTGCTGCCCTGATAGGCTTTTTAGTCTGGTCTCGTCCCACCGACAACGCGCCAATATAAGCTTGCTAACCAGTAGCATGACAAGCAGATAACCTGGCGGAAGCAGGAAGGTGGTTATGGTAACCGGAGCAAGCGTCAGAAGTTGATAGACTTCAAGCGTGACCATACTCACGACATAGTATCCGTATCGAATAAGATGGTCTGGAATGTTTATTGCCGGAATACCGAAATGCATGAGCCCCAAAATATAGGTTCTATAGTTTAGTTATCCGTAGGTTATAACGGACAGTATTTACGTCCAACTCCTGCTGCCTATAGTATGTTACTCAATGTGGATAATCAAGCAACCAAACCGGGCACCCACCCATAATAGCCAAACAAATCAGAAGGATACGTCAAATGCACGTACCCTTTTATACTTTTAATTAGCGACAATGTCGTTAATAGGAGTATTCAAATAACAAATAAACGCTTCCTGAAAACCTCGTAGGCAATAGGTTCCTTGTTTTCGTAGCCGATACGTTTGCGGCGTTTTTCATCCAACAGGTGGTAGCGAACAATTGCCTCAACGGTGTATGGCCCATCCTTGTCTGGAATCTCCAGGCTATAATTGCGTGGCTCGCCGGGTGGCAAGCGTGTATCCCACAGATCGATAATGAATGGCCGCCACATTATTGTGCGTTTTAAAATGTGCTGGCTTTCTTTTACTCGTTTTCCATTCAAGTCAAGCAGGTGCAGGTCAACGCTGAGGTGGCGATCCGGTGTGCCAGTGGGAATATAGTGGGCCGCGCCCACGTTCGTCAGTGTCAGGATGACACGGCGCTTTCCTTCTGCCATTGACGGGGTTTGTTCGAGCCTTATCTCGAGCCCGCTTTTCACCATCTCCGGGTTATGCCCGCCACGCCACAGGTGTCGGCGAACCTTCTTTATCTTGCCGTCGCTGGTTGTCTGCTTCACCAGCGGCATGTGGCAATCTATGCAATTTATGTCGGCAAGTTTATCCACAACAACTTCACCAGACAGACTGGAGGAAGCGCTATCATCCTCGTGCGTGGCTTGTGTCCTCTGGATTTCTACGACGGTACCGCAGGGCGGAAAGCGGAAGAAGGTATCCCAGCGGTCTCCGGAAACCACATGACAGTGCACACATACCTGATTGGGATTATCCATCTTTTTTACCGGGTGGGGGGCTGCAGTTGTGCCGGATGTACCCAGGATCACGCCGTCGCGAAAATGACATACGGCACAGGTCACCCCCTCATGTTGCAGTGTGGCATCAAAATCGGGGTTAGGTGCCAGTATCGGATCCCATTTGTCCTTATCGCGGAAGCCCAGAACCAGATGCTCTTGCTGGCGATCCAGCGGTATATGGCAATTTTTGCAAATCTGTTGTGAATGCTCGAAGCGCCAGTCAACCTGGAAATAGGGGTCGGTCCAGGCCTCACTGTGGATGGTGGTTTTCCAGTCGTTGTAGACAGCGCGGTGACAAGCGCCGCATTCTTCAGCACTCAGGGTCTTGAACAGGCTAGGCAGCTTGTCTGTCAGAATGGGGCGTTCGAAGGCTTCCGAAACGATAAAGATATTTATGGGGCGAAAAAAGCGCCAGCCAAGAAACAAGATCAGAGCAATG
>DAOWII010000034.1 GCA_030640985.1 Chromatiales bacterium | reverse complement strand
TGATTTTCTCCTTATTCAAGCCTGCGCCATCATCAATTATTTCTATAACAATATTGCCCCCCTGATGGAAAGCATTCAGATGTACCGTACCTGTTTCCGGTTTGCCACATTCAATACGTTTTTCAGGTGATTCAATGCCATGATCCAGTGAGTTGCGCACCAGATGCACCAGTGGATCGCCAATCTTTTCAAGCACTCCTTTATCTAGTTCCGTCTGTTCACCCGACATTTTTAACTCAATCTTTTTATCCATTTTCTGACTCAGATCATGCACAAGCCGGGGGAACCTGTTAAAGGTAAAACTTATTGGCAGCATCCTGATGCGCATGACGCTTTCCTGTAGTTCACGGGTATTTCGTTCCAACTCGGACAGGCCATCAACAAGCCTCTCTATATTGACATTTCCCATAGACTCTTCTGCCAGATTATCGCCAAGCTGACCTAGCATAGACTGGGTGATCACCAGTTCTCCTACCATATTTATCAGTGCATCAATTTTTGTGGTGTTTACACGAATGGAGCTCGACTCTGCTCCACTGCTTGAAGCTACACGGGTTGCCGGTTTTGCCGTGCTTGATTCGTCAGTTGCAGCTGCGACCTTTGACTCATTTTTTGTGCTGCCTTCCAGTATGCTCCCAGCCACTGTCTGTGATTTCAGCGCCGGTTCTTCTATCGCTATTACTTCCAGATCACAGTCATCTTCAACCCACTCAAATATTTCTTCAGTCTGCTCCCTTGAGGCCTCTGTCTTTAACTCAAGTTCCCAGCTGAGATAAGATTCTTCAGGGTCCATATCACTAAGCGGAACCAAACCTTCTATATCGACCGTCGTTGTTAGTTCACCCAACAAGGCAAGCTCTCTAAACATTCTTACCGGATCGTTACCTGTCTTTAGCATGTGTGGGTGTGGGTGAAACCTTATCTCCCATCCTGAAATGCTAGCTTGTTCCTCTTCGACTTTCGCTACTTCAGCTAGACCTTTGGAAACACTCCCCCCTGCTGATGAATCATTATGTAACAGGTCTTCCAGTTGCCGATGAACAATTTCAGCACGCTCCTTATCTACCTCACTACCTTCGCGTAAAGCGGTGAGCATTTCCTTCAGACAGTCTACCGATTGCAGCATCAAATCGACGCCTTGCTGGCTAACCTCACGCCGTCCATCGCGCAATTCATCCAGCAGAGTCTCAAGCACATGCGTAAATAAGGCGACCTCATCCAGGCCAAAGGTTGCACTCCCCCCCTTGATGGAGTGTGCGGCACGGAAAATACTGTTTATTAATTCGGGATCGGCCGCGCCTGTATTCAACTCCAGCAGACCGGACTCCATGATATCCAGACCTTCAAAGCTCTCTTCATAGAAAGTCTCCAGGAACTGTGACATATCTATAGACATATCCTTACCCCAACACTTTCTGGATGGTTGTCAGCAGTTGTTCGGGATTAAAGGGTTTGACTATCCAGCCCGTTGCACCCGCTGCTTTCCCTTCCGTTTTTTTGTCCGATGTGGACTCAGTGGTCAGCATCAGCATCGGTGTAAATTTATATGACGGTAAGGCACGTAACTCCTTTATCAGGCTTATGCCATCCATGACTGGCATGTTCACATCGGTCAGTACCAAATCAACTTGACTTTTCTGTGCCACGCTCACTGCCTGCTGGCCATCAGCCGCCTCCAGTACATCATATCCTGCCCCTTTGAGGGTATGAGTCACCATCTGCCGCATTGATGCAGAATCATCTACAGCCAAAATCGTCGTCATGCTATCTTCTCCCGGTTCTCATTTTCTAAAACACAAAATGTCATATCGCCCGACCACTAGAGATTCAAATTAAGATGTTCCTTCAGCCCCAACAGACTTGCGGCCTCTTGCAATGTTGCTGAAGGATCACGCCAGTCTACAACCAGCTTCGCCACACCAGCCTGCCTAATAAAATTACATAGCAACTGTAAACTGGCGGTATCGGCACGCTCGACTTCTGAGCCATCAATTACGACCGGTTTAGCCGTTTTGACTAGCTGTTTGAACTTTTCTTGAAGTTCCTGGACCTGTGAGATATCCAGAGAAGGAGGACAGGTAATGACATTATTTCCTGCCTTTGGCGCTGTCTTCTTGCTAGTCTTCTTGCTAGTCTTCTTGCTAGTTTTTTTTACAGCCATTGCATGCATCCCTCTTCAAGGCTTGTTGAATTTGGTGCTCTCGTATAATGAGAACACTCATATTCATGCTTAAAATTTATTCCGTTTCATTGCTAGTAATTAAAGGTCCAACACGAGCAAAAGTAATCACTACATTAATGGCAGGGGGGAGGGCCAGAAAAATCCAATAAACACATCAACTCGTAAATATCCGTTATTTAAGGAAATAACATATGTGTCAGCTAGTTTGAGTAGACATTGACCTGCATTAGGCCATATTGCAGGGGGAAGGCAATAAACCACATTGATTTAAAAACTAGAATACGATTACAAAGAAATCAAGGTTAGATTGTTACATCATCATTAATACCAATCGGGTGCATAAGGATTCCTCATTGAGAACCGCGGACCATAAAAAATAAACTACAATAAAATCAAGAGATTACGTAACCACGACTTCCTGAGCCAGGATTTTGATATAAGAAAATAATCTACGCCTTCAGATAGGCTGTTTTAGGCTGTATCTGTCCATTGGGTAATACGTTTCATCTATGTCCAACTGAACCAGTTCATTGAGTTTCAATATTAGCTTTACGACTCATTTTGAACACAAGTAGCGCCAATACAATAAATGCTGCAACAGCCAGAGTAATCTGGCCATGATTGTGGCACCGGAATAACCGTCTATTCAGATAACCGGGCTCGTTCTTCCTACGTTAGTTCGATGGGGGAATTTCTGGTGGACTTGTTCAATAGGGGTTAGGAACGTGTTGTTGCCGGAACCAGGCTCCTGGAACTGTCCGCACTGACAGGAACAGCCATTATCAAAAGTGGTAACAGTAGGAAGCCGAGGATAGGGCTCAACTTGACACGCAGTTTCTGGCGCGTCTTGTATATGTCATGAGTTATCTCATGAAATGTCCTTCCTTCTCCCTGTTGCGGGCGGTGAGATCAGCATAATATGATTATTCAATACCGAGTAAAGATGAGTTATGCTTTGAATAGCGCTGCTTCCTCTCAATTGTTTACGCACTCTACTCTTCGGGGTGTCGTCCTTTACCTGGCTGGTCTTTTTTGTTTTTGGGAACTGGTCAATAGTTCGTTAGCAACATCGGTAACTTTGCGCCGTTGTGTTCGTGCTTGTTTACGGATAATTTCGAATGCCTCTTCCCGGCTTATAGTCTTTCGCTCCATAAGCATGCCAATGGCCACATTCACCACGTTCCCCGTGTCCAACGCCCCTTCCAGTCGTGCATTTTCATCTGCCAATTCTTTTTGAAGATTACTGATTTGCAGATGCACAGTTACCCTTGCAAGTAATTCAGGCTCTTGTATCGGTTTGGTGAGGTAGTCCACCCCCCCTACAGCAAAGGCCTTGAGCTTATCATCTAGCTCAGTTAACCCTGTCATATATATGACAGGAATATCTTTAGTGATCACATCAGACTTAAGTCGATGACAAGTTTCGAAACCATCCATGCCTGGCATACGGATGTCCAGTAGAATCAAATCAGGCTGACCTTTTATTGCTCTGCTGACACCATCAGAACCACTTTTGGCCATCATAACTTCTATGCCCTGAGTTTCAAGAAAGTGTGATACCGCCTGAATATTTACAGGCTCATCATCAATAATTAACACAGTATTATTTAATGTCATTTCACCTGTCCCTAAAAGAATGATGGGTAACCAGAGGAAATAGTACCCTATGAAACCAGAAGCTTTGATTGAACGTTATACCAGGGCATCAATCAGGTGTTTATATCATCCAGCCCCTCCCCCTGCAATTCCGCCCCATTTCCACCTCAGTGATACTTTCCCACGACGTTAAAGTTCTATTAATTGATTTTTCCTAATAAGGTCTTACTTTCGCCGGTACTTGA
>DAOWII010000141.1 GCA_030640985.1 Chromatiales bacterium | reverse complement strand
TCATTGAGGCGGTCCAGATTATCGCGGGTGTGGCGAATACGGTTCTCGGTTTCTCGGCGGCGTTCCTTGTATTTGTAAATACCAGCGGCTTCTTCCAGGAATACACGCGGCTCTTCCGGCTTGGCCTCGATGAGGCGAGAAATAGTGCCCTGCTCGATGATGGCGTAACTGCGCGGTCCCAGACCAGTGCCGAGGAAGATGTCGGTTATATCCCGACGGCGGCAACGACTGCCATTCAGGTGGTACACCGAGGTACCATCACGGGAGACGGTACGCTTGATGGAAACCTCGTTGTACTGGGCATACTCACCACCCAGTTTGCCCTCGCTGTTATCGAATATCAGCTCAATGGAGGCCTGACCTACAGGCTTTCGGGAACTGGAACCATTGAAAATCACATCGGCCATGGATTCACCGCGCAGATGTTTGGCAGAGCTTTCGCCCATCACCCAGCGCACCGCATCGATCACATTGGATTTACCACAGCCATTGGGGCCAACAATGCCGGTCAAATTTCCGGGCAAGGGTATGGTGGTGGGATCCACAAAGGACTTGAATCCGGCAATTTTCATTTTGGTTAGGCGCATAGCCGGACAAGATACAAGATCAGGGGGATCAGATACAAGATTGACATGCAGTTAATTATTCCTAATTACCCCCAGTCTATGAAACAGATCAACTTTCACCCCCTTTCAAGCCCCAATCGAGCCTGAAGCTCGGTGATCATCAAACTTTGTAAAACCGATACAAAAGGTTAGTTGTAGGGCCATTCCCATTGCCTTATGGTGGTCTCACGACTATGCTGCTGACAAACTGAAGTACCGCATAGAAAATACCAACCATGAAAGCAACAACCACATGCCCCTTCTGAAAAGATCTATTTGCTATTGCATTTGCCTTGCCTTGACTTGGCCGAGCTTGAGCTATGCAGCGGTGGAAAGTCCAGTTCAACCAAACATACAGGATGAAAAAACCATCCTGCAGCAATACCCCAATGCCAAAATACTGCGTGTATCGGCTGATAAATATCCTCAGCTAGCTGCACAGTTACAATCCCAGGGCTATCGCCTGGGGAAAACTCGTCTGGCATCAAATGAGGCCATATCTCCCACCACCATCGACGCTCAACCCAGTGAGCCATCCGCAACAAGCGTGTCCGGTGATTGTGGTGATAGTAACCAGGAGGTAGACGATGGCTCCGTTCACGTTATGCTGGATGTCAGCAGCGATATGCTGGGTAGCTCCGGAGACAGTGGTGACGGGGCAGCAGTAATCTATGTCATTGTGGGTACTGTGTTGGTGTTTGTATGGACCCTGTATGTATTTAAATATCTGTACGATGTCGCGACCGGCTTTGCGCCCTGCGATCCCTGGCGTGAATTTACTGCCACCTCAAGCCGCATATCGACCTCCAGGTTTGAGCGTGCCGATTTTTATGGTTTGAAATACTTGGCCGGCTTTCGTGATGGCATCACGAAAGTTGGTTTCAGTATCGAACTGGGTGAGGCTGATATATTTTTACCGCAGCTAATCAACCGGCGATTGCAAGGTACATACTGGATGCTGGGTCCACTACTCAGGTGGCGCATATCACCCGGTAATAACCCACACTATTTCGACATGAGTTTTGTTGGCGGCTCTACCAACCATAATGAAACTGGCTTGATAGCCAAAGCCACTCTCGGCATGCAATTTGGCCTCAGCGACAAAATGCACCTGGGAGTAAACTGGGGCGCCATGAATATCGACATCAAGGAGAGTCAGGGCTTATTCAATGCTGGTCGCAAATATTATTATCAGCTAGGCACTAATTTTGGCATCCGGTTTTAAAAATAATATTATAACCGTCAGGCTTAATATATTCCTTCAAACAATCCATCCTTGTATCCAAACCCATGTTTCTGTATCTTTTCGCCCATGACTACGAAGCCAGATAAAACCCTCGAAACCTTCGACAATCCCATGCCAGAGAAGGATTACACCATCCACATGGAGATCCCGGAGTTCACCTGTGTCTGCCCCAAGACCGGGCAACCGGATTTCGCCACCATTCTCATCGATTATGTACCGGATCAGCAGTGTGTTGAGTTGAAGTCTCTCAAACTCTACATGTGGTCCTACCGTGATGAAGGCGCTTTCCACGAGAAAGTGACCAACACCATCCTGGAAGATCTGGTGAAGGCCTGCGCGCCACGCTTCATGCGCGTCACTGGCAAGTTCAATGTAAGGGGTGGGATATATACCAATGTGGTAGTAGAGCACAGAGCCGAGGGTTGGGTAGCACCCGAACCGGTCATACTTCCCTAGTGACAAGCAACAAGCAGCAAGTAACAAGCAAACCTTTACCGCTTGTCACTTTTTGCTTGAGACTTTCTACTTGAGCCTTTATATCGGCATCGATATTGGCACCTCTGGTTGTCGAGCTATCGCCATCGACAGCGATGGTCAGGTTCGTCATCAGGCCCATACCCCACTCCCTACCCCCCATCGTTCTCACACCAAAATCGAACAAGACCCTGAACTATGGTGGCACGCGGTAATGGAAACACTCACCGCTGTGTTACAGGACGTAGATACAGAAACAGTTGTGTCCATCGCCATTGACGGTACCTCAGGGACCACTCTACTGGCAGATAGCGAAGGCCAGCCCCTGACCACCGCACTGATGTACAACGACGCCAGAGCCACCGCCGAAGCTGCACACATCGCTCAGCATGCCCCCAGAGAAAGTGCCGCTCATGGCACCAGCTCAGGTCTAAGCAAATTACTTTGGCTACTAAAACATGAGGGGCTACTGAAAAATACCGATGGTCATGCCGCAAAGGTGCATACCCAGGCGGACTGGATTACAGGACGTCTCACCGGTCGATTTGGTATCAGTGATATCAATAATGCACTCAAACTGGGGTTTGACCCCATCAGCGGACAATGGCCAGGCTGGCTGCAGGCCCTTGGCATACCCAAACAACTACTACCTGAAATAGTGGAACCCGGCTCCGCCATTGGCCATCTGAAACCTGAAGTGTGTGCCAAACTGGGACTGCCGGAATCAGTCATGGTCATTGCCGGCACCACTGACAGTACCGCCGCCTTCATCGCCACTGGCGCCAGTGAGGTAGGTGAGGCAGTGACTTCACTGGGCTCAACTCTGGTGACCAAGGTGATCGCAGACCAGCCTGTATTTGCGCCTGAGTATGGTGTCTACAGTCAGCCCCTGGGAGAACACTGGCTGGTCGGTGGCGGCTCCAACAGTGGTGGCGCGGTATTACGGCACTATTTTTCCGATGCTCAAATGCGACAAATGACGTCACAACTAAACCCGGACAAACTCACCGGTCTGGATTATTACCCACTACGGTCAAAGGGAGAGCGGTTCCCCACCAATGATCCTGAACTGGAATCACGGCTAACACCCCGGCCAGCGACCCAGGTAGAATTTTTTCAGGCCATGCTAGAAGGTATCGCAGCCATTGAACATCAAGCTTACCTGCGCCTGGCCGAACTCGGTGCCCCCTACCCCCGCTCGGTGTACACTGTCGGTGGCGGAGCGAACAATGAACCCTGGACACATATTCGTGGCCAACAGTTGAAAGTGCCAATGCTCAAACCGCCCCAAACTGACGCGGCCTATGGCACCGCATTACTGGCAAAAAAATATTCACTTGCTACCCACGAATAAAAAACACGGAACACAAATGCTTACACAACCTTTTATCGGCGCCAGCTATTTCTTCAAGGGATTATCACTGCTACTGCAACCGAGACTAAGACGATTTGTCGCCATTCCTCTGGTAATTAATATCAGTGTCTTCGCTCTCATCCTCTGGTTGCTGTTTGAACAATTTGGTAGCCTGATGGAAAACCTTATGCCCTCTCTACCTGAATGGCTGTCGTGGCTGGAGTGGCCATTGTGGTTATTATTTGCCTTACTCACTGTGCTGCTGGTGTTTTATACCTTCAGCCTGATCGCCAACCTGATTGCTGCCCCCTTTAACGGACTGCTGGCCGAAGCTGTCGAACGACACCTGAACGGTGAGCTTCCTCCTCCCGGCGGTAGTTTTTCCCAGGCCCTGCGTGAAGCACCACAGGCAATACTCGATGAAATACGAAAACTGATGTACTTTTCCCTGTGGATCATTCCTCTACTTATTTTATTTATCATTCCCATCGTTAATCTTGCCGCCCCCTTCCTCTGGGCACTGTTCAGCGCCTGGATGCTGACACTGGAATACAGCGACTACCCCATGGGAAATCATCAATTAACATTCAACGAACAACGTCACAAACTGAAAAACAGACGACTTCTGTCACTAGGCTTTGGTGGCACAACGCTGGTAGCCACCATGATCCCCATTGTGAATTTTCTGGTCATGCCCGCAGCAGTGGCAGGCGCCACGGCCATGTGGGTAGAAAGGCTAAAAGAAGATTAAGACGGGCCTCACCTAAACGCGGCGGCGGATAAAAAGAGGGGCTCAGCCACGCAAAAACCTCTCCAGTCGTTGAACCCCTTCCTGCAGATTTCCCATGGAAGTGGTATAGGCAAAACGTAAATATCTTTCAGGGAGATAATTGCCAAAATCTGCCCCCGGCGTTACTGCCACCCCTGCATTTTCCAGCAAGTCATCGGCAAAGCTTTGGCTGTTGTCGGTGAACTTTGAACAGTCCGCATAAATATAAAAAGCACCTTGAGGTGTCACCGGAATATCAAAACCCAACGCCCTCAGTTCTGGTAGCAAATAGTCACGTCGACGATGGAACTCTTCCCGTCGTTGCTCCAGTATTGCCAGGGTCTCAGGTTCAAAAGCCGCAAGGGCAGCATGTTGCGCCAGGGTCGGGGCGGCAATGAACAGGTTCTGCGCCAGTTTTTCTACCTCGCGCAGATAAGCCTCGGGTACGACTAACCAGCCTAACCGCCAACCGGTCATGGAAAAATACTTGGAGAAACTGTTAATGACAAAGATATCGTCACTAATGGTCAGGGCGGTAGAACTATCACCCTCATAAATTAGACCATGATAGATCTCATCTACCAGCAGTCGCCCACCACGGCTATTCACCGCCTCATAAATAGCGGCCAGTTCTTCATGTTCCAGTAATGTACCGGTGGGGTTCGACGGGCTGGCCAACAATGCCGCCTGGGTCTGTGGCGACCAGGCATTGCTGATGTGTTCAGCCGTTAGCTGATAACCCGTTTCAGCACCGACAGGTACAGCCACTGCCTCGGCTTCCACAAAGCGTGCAAAATGGCGATTGCAGGGGTAGCCAGGATCCGCCATCAGAACCTGTTCACCAGGATTGAGTAACACGCCCATGGCCAGTAGCAGGGCACCGGAGGCCCCCGGGGTGACGACGATACGCTCGGCAGAGACATTGACCCCATAGCTGCTCCTGTAGTGCTTAGCTATGGCCTCACGCAGTGCAGGCAGACCCAGAGCCGGCGTATAGTGAGTCAAATTGTCTTGCAACGCCTGCTGAGCCGCGGCCATGATCGGCGCCGGGCTGGTGAAGTCCGGTTCACCGATCTCCATGTGAATGATAGAGCGGCCCTGTGCTTCCAGCTCCCGGGCCCGGGCCAACAGGTCCATCACCTGGAATGGTCCTATATCGGTCATTCGACGTGCGATATGGGGCCCGTCTGGTTCTAATACGTTCTCCACTATCCGTGCAGCTTTTTCACCAGCGCAAGGTCAAGACAATTCGCATCGTGAGCATTGCCCTGAAGCACGGTGAAAGGAGATCCCGGCTCTCCCCAGTGATCCACAACCAAAGCGGCACCATCAAAGTTTTCATCCCGGGTATAACCATTAACCGAAATAATGGTCGTGAGATCGGCTCCCAGTGATGAACGGATACCATTGTGGGAGTCCTCAAAGGCAATGCACTGTTCAGGGCTAAGATTCATTTGCTCCATCGCCCACACATAGATATCAGGCGCGGGTTTCTTGGCGGGAACAATGTCACCGGCGGCAATCACCTCAAACCATGACATGGCCTCAGGGTGCAGCGCATGCTCCAGCAGGGCCTGAACATTGGCAGGGGTAGTCGTAGTAACAACGGCGAGGCGTAAGCCAGCAGAACGAGCTTCTTCAATCAGACGCTTCACACCGGGCCGTAATGGAATGATACCCTGGGACAGCATCTCGGTATATTGACGGGTCTTGGCAGCATGCAGGCCCGCAATGAAGTCATCCAGGCCTTCAGGGCGCTGGAACTCCATATTAAAGTTATCCAGATAGTAGCGGATACGCTCCTTGCCACCGGTCACGGCCAACAACTTCCCGTACAGGTCTTCCGACCAGTCCCAATCCAGATTTGCTTCAGCAAAGGCACGATTAAACGCCACCCGGTGACCATCACGCTCAGTATCCGCCAGCGTTCCATCTACATCAAATAACAAAGCAGCTAATTCAGCCATAAACCTGGAAACCCCTTTTAATACAATGAAATAAAGCACTATATCTTACCTGATGGGAGCCCGGTCTGCACCTCGTTCTGAATTTTGGTAATTGCCAAGCGCAAAAGATTCTGGTATAGATGCGGGCTGTTTTTATAGCGCTAAAGTCAGGAGACGGCGTATGCCACCAGTAAAGAATAAAGCGGCCACTAGCAAAACCACAAGTAAGAAAGCAACAACCGCTTCAAAGAAGACAACGACGGCTTCGAAAAAGTCACCTGCGGTCACTAAAAAGCCTGCTGCCAAGCAAGCCAAAAAGAGCGCCCTGGAAGGTTTCAGTCACTTTACGCCCTATAAGATAAAAAAGGGTGAAAAGTACATGAACCCGGCTCAGGTAGAGCACTTCGGCGTAATTCTTGCCGCCTGGAAAAAAGATCTGATGGAAGAAGTCGACCGTACCGTGCATCACATGCAGGATGAAGCAGCAAACTTCCCCGATCCCAATGACAGGGCAACCCAGGAATCTGAGTTCACCATGGAACTCAGAACCCGTGACCGTGAACGCAAGTTGATCAAAAAGATCGATGAAGCCCTGGAGAAACTCGGACACGACGAATACGGTTATTGCGATGTCTGTGGCATTGAAGTGGGTGTTCGTCGCCTGGAAGCCCGGCCCACCGCCAATCTCTGCATAGATTGCAAAACGCTGGATGAGATCCGTGAAAAACAAAGAGGTTAAATTCTGAGTCACACCAGAGACAGGCAATAAAAAAGGGAGCTGATGCTCCCTTTTTTATTAATAAATATATGGTTACCTGGAAGCCGCACGCCTTTCTTTTTGGATGCGCAGGTGATTCTCTTCAGCAAAGTTAATAATGTACTGAAAAGCCTCCGGGTCCTCCTCTGCCAATGCCCTGGAAACTAATAAACACTTTTCACCCTCAATCATGCATGGGCGAACACTGTCTGCGTAGTGCAGGCGATGATCCAAGCCAAAATTTCCCAGGGTTGCCGAGATACGTTCAATCCAGTCACTGGGGCGGAAGCGCCGCCCATCTTCACGTACGCTCTCTATATAAAACTCTGGGTTGTCTTCTTTATCATCTGACGGTGTCATTCCCTCGAACTCCCTTTTCTCCGGTGAGTAGCCTTATTAGCACTCTCTTGATAATATTCTAGTAATTTTGTCAGGGAAAACAAGCGCATAGTTGTCTGTGATGTCAGTCTTCCTGCTCCTGGCAGGGCAAAGCCGATAGATATCAAGCACATATGAATGAATGCCCCATGTATCAATGAACAATTTCTCCACAAACACGACCGGCTACCGTGGCCGCTTTGCCCCTTCCCCAACAGGGCCCTTGCATTTTGGTTCACTCGTTGCAGCTGTGGGTAGCTACCTACAGGCACGTCATTACAATGGCCGATGGCTGGTTCGAATAGAAGACCTAGATCCCCCTCGTGAAGTACCC
>DAOWII010000052.1 GCA_030640985.1 Chromatiales bacterium | reverse complement strand
GGCTTGGCCAAAAACGAACCCCGGTTCCAGTGTAGTTGGTCTCGCCAATCACTGCCAGTGGCGCCATTTGTTCGCCGTGGGTATCTTCTTCCTGGTGCAGCTTGCCATTGCGCTTAACAGTTAACTTTAAGGTGGTTGAAAGGGCGTTCACCACCGAAACACCTACGCCATGCAAACCACCGGAAACTTTATAGGAGTTACTGTCAAATTTTCCGCCCGCATGGAGTACAGTCATAATGACTTCTGCAGCAGAACGACCCTCTTCTTCATGAATATCAACGGGGATGCCTCGACCATTGTCACCCACAGTAACGGAATTATCGCTATGGATGACCACATCAATCTGACTACAGTGACCAGCTAAGGCTTCATCGATGGAATTATCAACCACTTCAAACACCATGTGGTGCAGGCCGGTACCATCATCGGTATCACCAATATACATACCGGGACGCTTGCGAACAGCATCCAGACCTTTAAGAACCTTGATTTGAGTTGAATCGTATTGCTCAGACATAAATGTACTCCACCTTTGACCCTCTATTGTACCACTTCTTTCACCTGTCCATGTTCCACGTGAAACACCTTTACTGCAGGCCAGACAGTGGTATCAATAAGCTCTGACTCAGTTGCAGTTACAAATACCTGCGCACCTGTCTTCTCCAGCAAAGACAGCAGTCGTGAACGATGCTCGCTATCCAGCTCGGAAGGTAGGTCATCAATTAAAACCACCCCGGTTTTACCTGTTTCTAGCCTAAGATGTTCAAGTTGAGCCAAACGCATTGCACATACCAGGAGCTTTTGTTGCCCCCTGGACAGTATTTCAATCGCTGGATGTTTATCTATTCGAATGCGTAAATCAGCCCGGTGAGGGCCAACGGTCGTATATCCCATAGATTTTTCACTTTCCTGACTATCAGCAAGCGCCTGCGAAAAATCTTTCCCTTTGGCCCACCCAGGGTAGTAATCAAATTCAATACTTATATTATCCAGTAACTGCTGAATATAGGGTGCAACCAGCATTGAAAAGCTCACCACAAACTGCTGCCGTTCCCTGTTAATTTCCTCACCATACTTAAGTAGTGCTTCATTCCAGACAATGGCTGCCTGTTGTGATTGATGTAAAGCGGCATTTCGCTGTCTAACCGTCCGTACATATCGTTGCCATAACTCAAGATAATCATGTTTCACGTGAAACAATGACCAGTCTATAAAAGCCCGCCGTTGTTTTCGGCCACTTTCAAGCAACTCGTGACTAGAGGGGGTAATCAGTTGAATAGGTAGCAAAGAAGCCAGAGCAGAGCTGTTTTTAGCCTTTTGCCCATCCAGGCGAAGGGCTGTTTCACCTTTACTATTTTTACGTACACCAAGTTTGTGTACACCTGATGGACTCTCAATAAGAGCAAAGACCGTTAATTCATTGGTTCCATGCCTTACTAAAGGACGGTTTTGCTGAGTACGGAAAGATCGGGCCAAACTGACAAGGTGGATACCCTCAAGCAAACTGGTCTTACCACTACCATTTAGACCCAGAATGACATTAAGGTGAGGGCAGAGGTCAAGATTAACCTCTGCGAGGTTGCGCAGGTCTTTAACTTTCAGACCTTTGAGCTTCATTTTGTTAGTAAATTACAAACGCATGGGCATGACGACATATTGACTGGAATCGTCACCAACCCCTTTAATACGACAACTGCTATTAGCATCAATCATGGAAAGCTCAACCTGATCCTGTTTGACTGCATTAAGTGCATCCAACAGGTAAGAGACATTAAAACCTATCTCAAATTCATCTCCCTGATACTGAACTTCAATTTCTTCTTCAGCTTCTTCCTGTTCAGGATTATTCACAAAGGCCCGAATTCGGTTATTTTCCAGCTGCAGACGAATACCACGATACTTTTCATTAGAGAGAATGGAAGCACGAACTAAAGCCTGGCGAAGAGTTTCCCGATCAGCGATTATTGTCTGAGGCGCCTCTGAAGGAATAACCCGATCATAATCAGGAAAGCGGCCATCTATAAGCTTTGAAGTTAAGGTAACGCCATCCAGACTAAACTTAATCTGGTTATTATTAAATTTAATATCACAGCTACCATCGCTATCGCTTAACAAACGACTCAGTTCAACAACACCTTTACGAGGAATGATTACTTGCTTTTTTTCGCTACTATTTGCAGTAGAAGTAGTCTCACACAGGGCAAGTCTATGACCATCTGTAGCAACAGTTCTCAATGTTTTACTATCCACTTCGAATAGAAGACCATTTAAGTAATAACGTACATCCTGATTAGCCATACAAAATTGTGTTTGTTCCAGAAGTTTTTTTAGATCTTTTTGCTCAACACTAAACTCAAAAGCTCCGGTAACATTTTCAGCAGCAGGATATTCAGAGGCAGGCAAAGTAGCCAAAGTAAATCGACTACGGCCTGATCGTACCGTTGCCTTAGCATCGTTCACACTGATAGTAATATCTGCTTCTTCAGGAAGTGTCCGACAGATATCAACAAATTTACGTGCCGGTAGAGTGATATCCCCATCTTCTGCATCCTGTAAAGAAGTCACAGCCATTAGCTCGACTTCAAGATCAGTACCTACCAGGGTTAGTTTGCCTTTTTCAGCTTGAACAAACACATTAGATAAAATAGGTAATGTTTGTCTTTTCTCGACAACGCTACTGACCATTTGAAGTGGTTTAAGTAAATCTTCTCTGGAAATCCGGAATTTCATTATGTGTTCCTGATTATTATTAAATATATATATATAAAACTTATTATTATTACTACTAGTCCTGTGAGTATGTGATTAAACACACTTTTAGTAGTAAAATCAATAAGTTACTTTGTAATAAGTTGCCCACAACTCTGTGTAAAGGCACTTACTTTTCTGTGGGTAACATGTGTGTATATTTAGATTAAATAAGTCCACAGTATTATCCACAGGTTTATACAGACTATGTCGACAGAGTTCTCAACAGGTTGGCATAGTCTTCAGTTATCCGTTGATCGCTCTCTTTTAACTCTTGAATTTTCCGACAAGCATGTAACACCGTTGTATGATCCCGACCGCCAAAAGCATCGCCAATTTCTGGCAAACTATGATTGGTTAATTCCTTGGCTAGCGCCATTGCCAGTTGTCGTGGTCTGGCAATTGAACGAGGGCGTCGCTTGGAAAGTAAATCTGCTACTCGAATCTTATAATATTCTGCAACAGTCTTCTGGATATTTTCGATACTAATTAATTTAGATTGTAAGGCAAGCAAGTCTCTGAGAGCTTCTTTGGCAAACTCGAGGGTGATCGGTTTACCAGTAAAGTGAGCGTTGGCAATAACCCGGCGTAGTGCACCTTCAAGCTCACGGATGTTAGAGCGAATCCCCTGGGCGATAAGAAAAGCCACATCATTGGGTAAGTCTATATTGGATTGAGCGGCTTTACTTTTCAGAATAGCAACACGAGTTTCCAGTTCAGGAGGTTCAATGGCGACGGTGAGTCCCCAGCCAAAGCGGGATTTAAGTCTTTCTTCCAGGCCCTGTACTTCTTTTGGGTAACGATCACAGGTAAGAATGATTTGTGATTGACCTTCCAGTAAGGCGTTAAATGTGTGGAAAAACTCTTCCTGTGAGCGTTCTTTACCAGCAAAAAATTGAATATCATCAATAAGTAAGGCATCAACGGTACGATAGTAACGTTTGAATTCGTTAATAGCATTGTGTTGCAGTGCTTTAACCATATCTGCGACAAATCGTTCAGAGTGCAGATATACCACGTTGGCATTCGGGCGGTGTTGCAGGATCATGTTACCCACAGCATGCATCAAATGAGTTTTACCCAGGCCGACACCACCATAAATAAATAAAGGGTTATATCCAAGCCCGGGGTTTTCGGCTACTTGTTGGGCTGCAGCACGGGCCAGTTGATTGGATTTACCTGCTACGAAAGCCTCGAAGGTGGAATTTGGGTTAATGGTATTGCGTCTTTCGCTAGATTTCTTGCCAGGGGGAAGGGGTTCTTTGTGAACGGGTTCAGTTTTTTCTGGTTTGGGAGGAGGGGCCTTACTACCCACTTCAACCAGCACTGTCAGTTCACGTCCATCGGAGTTCTGATCGGCAATACTACTAATACGCTCATGAAAATGCTCATTTACCCAGTCTAGTACGAAGCGGTTAGGCGCGAGCAGGCGCAATACACCATCGTCTTCCACCGCTTGAAGAGGGCGAATCCAGGTATTGAATTGTTGAGGGGATAGTTCATCCTCCAACCATTTCAGGCATTTTTGCCACAGGGGGCTAGTCACAAGCGGTAAAGCCTCATAGGAGTGGGTTATCTGTACAATTGAATAACAGAAAAGAAGCTCAGTCTAACGATCTTGGGAAAAGTTATCCACACCCTTTAGAGAGTATTTTTGAAGAGCAGAAATTGTAATCCAGAAAGGGAGCTAAATGCCTGCATATTGGTATTTTGGACCAGTGCTCAGATTGAGGCGGGGTGCGTTATGCCCCATAAAGGTGTCATGAATGAAAAGACTAATAAAATTACACCATGTATTATATTGCTGGATATACTTGTTTAGTGCTGAAAAGCGTTATTTTCATTGACATTAACCCCTTGATCGAAGTATCTTTCTCCTCTTTTTTCCGCGGAGTGCTGGTTGCGTTTCGCATAGTGTTTAATATTTATTTGAAATTTATCAGGTGCTGTAATGAAGAGGACGTTCCAACCCAGTAATCTCAAGCGTAAGCGTACCCATGGTTTTCGTGCGCGTATGGCCACCAAAGGTGGTCGCGCAATAATCAAAGCCCGTCGTGCCAAGGGTCGTGCCCGACTGAGCGCTTGATACCCTGAGATCTTGGCTAGTCGTGGCGGAGACCTGCAGGGAAGTCAAAACCCCTCAGATACAAAAGCTTTTCCACGACAGCTACGACTGCTGAAGCCAGCTGAGTTTAAACGGGTATTTGATGAATCTTGCCGGGTAGGCAATCAGTACCTGACCTTGCTGAGCAGGAAAAATGAATTAGGTCACCCGCGTCTGGGTCTGGCTATTTCCAAGAAGCATGTAAAAACGGCCGTTGGTCGAAATCGAATCAAGCGACGTATCCGGGAAAATTTTCGCCTGCATCAACAGGCAATAGGATCCCTTGATATCGTAATATTGAGTCGTGTGGGCATAGCCAGGATCGAAAACGCTGAGTTACATCTAACCCTGGAGCAACAGTGGCAGAGATTGGCGAAAAAATGCGAAAATTCTTCATCCTGTTAATTAGTGTCTATCGTTCTCTTGTGAGTCCTTTCCTGGGAAATAACTGTCGCTTTCATCCCAGCTGTTCCTGTTATGCTCAACAGGCAATACAAAATCATGGTGTATTTAGCGGTTCCTGGTTAACCGTGCGCCGTTTATCCCGTTGTCACCCCTGGCATGAAGGTGGCTTTGATCCCGTACCTGAAAAGAAAGATTAAAACTGATGGATTTCCAAAAATTAATTCTCTGGTTGGCCTTGTCCTTTACCTTGCTAATGCTTTGGGAGGCATGGAAAGAAGACTATGGTCTAAAACCAGTACAGCCTACAGCGATCAGTTCTACCGAGGCGGAGATTAGCAAAGATACACCCAGTGCACCGACTGTAACCACAGCAACTCAGGGGGTAATGAGTAACAGCGATACGCCAAGTGCTCAGCCAAGTGCACCGGGTATGAAGGTCGGTCAGCGGATCAGTATCAATACTGATTTGGTCCATGCGGAAATCGATACTACGGGTGGGGATCTACGCCTGGTAGATTTACTGAATTATCCGAAAGAAGCGAATCATCCCGAGGTTCCGGTTCGCTTGATGAATGATAGTGGTGCCGATGTATTTATTGCACAGTCAGGTCTGTTGCCCTCTTCCAATATGCCAGGCAGTGCGGCGCCTAACCATCATGCAGTATTCACATCCAACAAAAGTGAGTACTCACTCGCGGACGGTCAGGATACACTGGATGTCCGCATGTACTGGAATGATGGCAAGGGTGTGCAAGTCATCAAGATCTACACTTTTCACCGTGGCAGTTATGAAGTGGGTGTCCGCTATGAGTTGAAAAATAACAGTGGCCAGGACTGGAAGGGCCATATGTATCGTCAGCTGCAGCGTAGCGAAATCGGCCGGGAGAGTATGTTTCTGTATACCTACACCGGCGGCGTTGTGTACAGCGAGGAAGAGAAATACGAAAAAATCGATTTTTCTGACATGGCAGATAAGCCCTTTTCCCGGGATATTACCGGTGGCTGGGGAGCAATGATTCAGCACTATTTCCTCGGTGCCTGGGTGCCCGCGGCGCAAGAAGGCAACCATTACTACAGCAAATCACCGGGTAATAACCGTTATATTATTGGCATGATTGGTCAGGAAAACACCATCGCTGCCGGTGAAACGGGAACTCTTCAGGCAAAATTGTATGTAGGCCCGAAATTGCAGGACTCCCTGGAAGAAGTCGCTCCCGGTCTGGAGCTGACGGTAGACTATGGCATCTTAACCCTGATTGCAGAACCTTTGTTCTGGTTGCTGGATAAGATCCATGGCGTAGTGAAAAATTGGGGTTGGTCAATCATTATTCTCACCATCTTTATTAAGTTGGCTTTCTACAAGCTTTCTGAAACCTCTTACCGTTCTATGGCTAATATGCGTAAATTGCAGCCGCGGCTGGCGGCCATCAAGGAACGCCATGGCAGTGATCGCGAAGCATTGAATCGCGCGATGATGACCATGTATAAAGAAGAGAAGATCAATCCATTGGGTGGGTGTTTACCTATCCTGGCGCAGATCCCTGTGTTTATCTCTCTCTACTGGGTATTGCTGGAAAGTGTGGAACTTCGTCAGGCCGATTTCATCCTTTGGCTCAATGACTTGTCGTCGGCGGATCCATATTTCGTGTTGCCGCTGCTCATGGGCGCCACCATGTTGATCCAGTTCAAACTCAACCCGACACCCCTGGATCCCATCCAGGCCAAGGTGATGATGATGTTGCCTATCATCTTTACCGTGTTCTTTGCTTTCTTCCCGGCAGGTCTGGTGCTTTACTGGGTGGCTAATAATACGCTCTCTATTGCTCAACAGTGGTACATCACCCGCAAGATCGAGCGCGGAGAAAAGTAGCACGGCATGACGGAGACCATCGCCGCCGTTGCTACTCCTCCCGGTCGCGGCGGGGTGGGAATCATCCGGGTTTCCGGCAACAAGGCAGCGGATATTGCCAACCAGGTGCTGGGTCGATGTCCCGCACCGCGCCAGGCGGATTATCTACCCTTTAAGGATACCGGCGGTCAAGTCATCGACAATGGCATCGCGCTCTACTTTCCCTGCCCCCATTCCTTTACCGGTGAAGACGTACTGGAGCTGCATGGCCACGGGGGTCCGGTCGTACTAGATATGTTGCTTTCGACCGTGTTGGCATTGGGGGCTCGGGCCGCACAACCGGGTGAGTTTTCTGAGCGAGCCTTCCTTAATGGCAAACTGGATCTGGCTCAGGCAGAGGCCATAGCTGATCTTATCGACAGTGCTTCGGAACAGGCTGCCCGATCCGCGGTGCGCTCATTGCAGGGTGAATTTTCCCATCAGGTTCACGAACTGGTGCAAAAGCTCATCGAGTTGCGCATCTATGTGGAATCGGCCATCGACTTCCCAGAAGAAGAGATCGACTTCCTTTCTGAGGGCAATGTGGCGGAACGCCTGGAACAAGTGCAAAGCCAGTTGGCAGCAGTCAAGGTCGCTGCAAAACAAGGTTGTTTATTAAAAGAGGGCATGACTCTGGTAATTGCCGGTCAGCCCAATGCGGGAAAATCCAGCTTGCTTAATGCCCTGGCTGGCCAGGAGCGAGCAATTGTCACTGAGATACCGGGCACTACCCGCGATGTACTGCGGGAAGAGATCAACATTGATGGCATGCCGGTACACGTAGTAGATACTGCCGGGTTAAGAGAAAGTGGCGATCAGATTGAGCAGGAAGGCATTCGCCGCGCCTGGGATGAGATCAGTCGCGCCGATCGGGTGTTGCTAGTGGTGGATGAAGGACTGGGTATTACGGAAAAAGATCAGAAAATACTTGAGAAAATGCCCAAAAACCTGCCAATAACCATAATTATGAACAAAATGGATTTATGTCCCGAAAAATCCGACATAAATAAAATAAAAGTGGGAAAAGAAATAAGAATTTCAGCAAAAACAGGGGATGGAGTGGGGCTGGTTTGTGAGCATCTTAAGGCTGTAATGGGTTATCAGGCTAGTGAGGGCGGATTTATTGCCCGCCGCCGCCATCTGGAAGCCATCGATAAGGCTGAGCAGTACCTCGAAAATGGCCGAAAACAGCTTGAAACCTATAGTTCCGGAGAGTTGTTGGCTGAGGATCTCCACCAATCACAGAAATCACTGTCGAAAATCACCGGTGAATTCCACTCAGACGATCTTTTGGGTGAAATATTTACTAGTTTTTGTATTGGTAAGTGAATAATTTATTTTAAAACCCGGAACATTGATGCAAGCGGTAAAATCTCTAACAACACACCTTAATGGTTAATAATACCCGGGCAATAAGAATTTAATAATAGTGTTGGCCCTTATAATTACAATGCGATCTGTCTGCCAATAAAAATAATAGTGAGGATGAGCATCTTTGAAGCAGGGTGCTTGTAGAGAATCTGGGAGATAAGTAGTATAGAGATGTTTTTTGTAATTAGAATTACCCAAAAATTAATATCCAACAGCAACCTACCCTATTACTTAGCTTAGTTATGTCTATAAAAATAAATTCAAAACTCAAAGAAAAAATAAAACACAGATTCAGTACGCATCCATTGTTATTTTCTGCACTGGTAATCACTCTGCTTTGTGTCTTAACCTTCGGGCGTAGCTTGTTCGGCGGTTATATAATGGACGACTGGCCTGTTGTAAAAGAAAATTCACAGATTACCGAAATTAAATATATTCCAAATTATTTTACCCAGGGGGTCTGGGCAAATACCGATTGGGCAGATGAAGTCGATTTGGCGGATTTCAGGAATTATCGGCCATTATTTTTATTATTACTTAATTTGGAATACCAGTTATGGGGAGAAAGTTCTTTAGCATATCACGCTGTAAATTTGATATTACATATCATTAATAGCTTGTTGGTATTTTATTTAATAATATTATTACTGCAGAAGTCAGGTAATGAATCTAAGCTACATATAGCTGCCCCGCTTGGCGCGATATTATTTGCTGTCCATCCAACACACGTAGAATCAATTGCCTGGATTTCAGGTGTAACAGATTTATTAGCCACACTGTTTATTCTTAGTACAATTATTTTTTATCTAAAATACAGTGCAACTCGGAAGGTGGTTTTTGGAGTTCTTGCGGTAACAAGTTATTTAGCGGCACTTCTTAGTAAGGAGTCTGTAATATTTTTACCGTTGTTAATGGTTTTCTATGACATTCTTTTTGAAAAGAAATTTTACATTCGGAGATATATCCCTTACGGGATACTATTTATTTTATATTTAATTATACGTGATGCAGTTCTGGTTCAGGCTGGGTTATATTATAATATTGAGAATTGGGATGTGCTGCTACAGTTTGTTGCATATTACTTCCAGTTGCTTTTTGTGCCGTGGCCTCTAGAGTACTATTATGGCAAACTGGGCAATAATATTTTAAATATTGTTGCCGGTGCATGTATTATATTTGCACTGTTATATTTAACAACAAAGCTATCTAAGAAAACGTTTCCGTTTTTTGCCTTTTCCATATGCTGTATTTTGGTGACATTAGCCCCGGCGTTATCGATATCCTTGCTGAAGGAACCAGTATTTGCTATTCGCGTACTCTACGCCCCCTCCATTGGGCTTGCGCTACTCGTTGCCGGGTTATATTTTTATAGTAGAGTAACCACTCAACGTTTGATTGTTACATGCTGGTCTATAGTTACAATTATATTTATGTCACTTTCAGTAGTTGAAATAAATGACTGGAAAAATGATGAGGTTTTTTATACGCAAGCAGCCATTGCCAGTCCAGAGTCATATAGGCCGTATAAAGGTTTAGTATTATTTTATGAAAGAGCCAATAATACGCCAAAAATTGTTGAAGCGTTGCTTAAAGGGGCTTCATTAACTAATGATGATATGGTTTACATTGAATTTATAGAAAAAGTAGCATTACTTTATGGTCAAGATGGGGATATAGAGAAAAGTGAATACTATTATAAAGATGTTATAAATAAAGCGCCAAAACATTCATCAGCATGGGTAGGTTTAGGAAATAATGCACTTGCACGAAAAGATACGGAACAGGCATTAGAATATTATCAGGAGGCATTTAAAGCAGACCCTGCTAATGCGGTTGCCAGTTACAATTTAGCTATGGTTTACAGAAGTTTGGGCTACACACAAGAAGCTAGGCAGTACCAACTAATAACCCAACAACTGCAAAATCGCATATAAGTTCAAGGTAGGTATAGTAATTCTTGAAAGTAAAATTTACTATCTAACCGTTCTCTACGGAGAACTTACTCGGTTCATAGCCTTTAATTAGATAGAGTGGGCGATTCTTGGTTTCGAGAAACATTCGGCCAAGGTATTCTCCAATTACTCCTAATGCAATAAGTTGAATGCCTCCGAGGAATAATACGACTACCAATAAAGATGGATAACCTGGAACAGGGTTGCCAATTAATAAGGTATCAAAAAGTATAAATATACCGTAGAGGAAGGCTCCAAGAGCTGTTGTCACTCCTAAGTATGTCGAAATTTTAAGTGGTAAAGTGCTAAATGATGTAATGCCCTCAAGTGCGAAGTTCCATAGCCTTATATAATTCCATTTTGAGTTGCCACTGAAGCGCGCATCACGCTGATACGGAATAGATTTTTGAGGAAAACCGATCCATGAAAATAATCCTTTCATGAAGCGATGTTGTTCACGAAGTTTTAAGAGTGCATTCACCGCTCGGCGACTTAATAAACGAAAGTCACCTGTGTCTGCAGGAATTTGCTCTTGACTAATATACTTCATTAGCCGATAGAACAAATGAGAGGTGGCCTTCTTTACAGCTGTTTCGCCAGCACGAGAAGTACGCTGGGCATATACTACATCGAAGCCTGCCTGCCATTCATCTATCATCTGTGGAATCAGTTCGGGTGGATCCTGAAGATCCGCGTCAATTAAAACTACTGCATCACCACAACTATAATCAAGCCCAGCCGTCATGGCTATTTCTTTACCGAAGTTACGGCTTAGATCGATGATACTAATGCGAGAGTCTGTTGCATGTAGTTGCGTCAAAATTGTTAATGTTTCATCGCTGCTGCCATCATTAACAAATATAAGTTCAACATCGGCGTCAATATTATCAATGACGGAGATGGTGCGCTGATACATTTCGGGTAATACTTCCTCTTCATTGTAGGTGGGCACGATGATGGATAGCAAAAAACTGTCCGATCGTAGTGTTTGTAATGGGACTTTTTCTGCCATGTTACGGAGCCTCATCTTTTAGGAATACCCAAAATTTGCTTAAGGCAAAGGTGATCAAGGGTACTATAATCACCACCAATATCAGGCCATAACCATACCAGTAGTTGGCCACATCAACCACCCAATAGATTATGAGAAGGTTGAGCATGAGGCCATTCAGGGCTACTAATAAAAAGCGTGGTAGCATTATTCTGTGGGGAGCTGAGGCCTTGAACGTCCAGCGATAATTAAAGACGTAGGATACTAATAAGGCCGCAAGGAATGCGGGTATCACGGCAAAAACCGGAGATACTTCAAGCCATTCAACGAATGCTACCATTACGAGGGTATGGGTGGCGGTAGCTAGCACGCCAGTTACACCAAAGCGGGTCAGGGTGCTGTTGAGGATCACGGCCAACGTCTCACAGTTTACGTGCTACAGCTATGAGAGATACACCAAATGGCAATGGTAATCGTCCTAGTAAGTGTCGTTCGGCGGCGAACAGTCCTTCAAGTATTCTATTGATGGATGCCGGCGGTAAAGCAAGCTCCCCTCCTACCACCTGACCAGGTACTAGTTTGCGAAATAGGCGTACTGCAGCCACAGCAGGAAACAGGCTGGTGTTGTAATAGCTTAACCATTGCAGCTCTAGTCCCGCTTCTTTAATACACTGGCTCAGGCTCGATGCACGATAGCGGCGTTTGTGGTGATGTTCAGTATCATGTGGCCCCCACAGGAAAGGGAAGGCTGGTACCGTTAGCAGAAGATAGCCTTTTGGCGCTAATAAATTACTCAGGCTGTATAAACTGGCTTGATCATCGTCGATATGCTCCAGTACATCCAATAAGGTGATCAAATTAAATGTGGTATTTGCGAAGGGCAGGTTTTTCGGCAGGCTGCCGCACACCACTTTCCCTACACCACGTTCACGAGCGATGGCGGCGGCCGTAGCATCGTATTCCATACCGGTAACCTGGCCATGGTGGGTGAGCATCTGTAGATTGCCACCGGTACCACAGCCTGCATCAAGGATGCGAGGCTGTGGTGGTAGTGGTAGTCGCAGGACCATCTCATCCACAATACGTCGCCGTCCATTGAACCACCAATGACGATCCTCAAGCGCGTGCATTTGTTTATACAGAGCATTATGCATATATTGTATTTTCCATTATATTTAACGGGAGCCTGTATGCTTGATCTAAGGATATATCTTAGAGGAAAAGTATATAGTAATAATTACTTTAGTTATGTCAGTTTTGGGGATTGTGGCGATAATAATTTTTGGGTTTGGTATTTATGTGGCACTATGGTCTCTTGTTATAGTCAGACCGACCGTCTCTATGCACAACCTTGGGATAGGCAGTAAATTTATCCAAATAATAAGTGAGAACCGGAATGGTGCATCTGATATAAAGCAAGATCAATCACCTGAAACGGAAGTAAAGGAGTTGCGGTGAAATTATTATTAATGCGCCATGGCAAATATTCTGATGCCACTATCGATCCGGAATTAGGTTTAAATGATGCAGGTAAGGCAGAGATAGAACGATTGGCCAGGGAGCTGGCCGGCCAGGGAGTGAGTTTTAGCCAGGTTTTCCATAGCGAGAAAAAACGGGCGCGGGAAACGGCCGAAATAATGGGCCGTATTATTGCTCCAGATGCTTCAATAGCTATGCACACTCATATTAAGCCGAATGATGATCCAGACATATTGTTGGAAGAGATCAACTACTGGCAGGAAGATACTTTGGTAGCCAGTCATTTGCCCTTTATTCCCAGTCTGCTTTCACGACTGATTCGTGATGCAGAAGCTACCAGGCATCTCGGTTTTGAGACAGGTACGATTGTCTGTTTATCCAAAAGCGATGAAAATTGTTGGCAGCTAGATTGGGTAGCTACACCATAGTTTGTTTTACAGAACCGTATTGATACCTCATGGCTTAAAATCTGCCACGCGATTCTTTAATTCCAGAAATTGTTCATGATGGGATACTTTCGCATAACGCAGGGCAGTATAAAGCGCTGTAATTTGTTGTACTGGTGAAGCCCATTCCGGCTGTGCGGTGATAATTCGATTTGCGTAATCCACCGGCCCCTCCCCGGGTTTTAGTGGTAAGCCACGCTTGGCCAGTTGCTGACAAAAGCGTTGGTAAAGTCGATTAACAGGATCGGTAGCAGGTGCCTGGCGTAATAACAGATAAGCCGCCACTGGTAGCAACACTAGAATAATAAGACCAAACATCAGGGCAATTATCTGCTGCCAGTTCATTTTACCGAGGCCCAGTTTAGTTAGAAATTCATCCTGGGTTTCTGGTCCGTAACCTAGTATCCATTGATTCCATGCGTGGTTGACGGCATCCCAGTTTTGGCGCATTTGACTTAGGCCCCGAGTCAGCCAGGAAATATCTCCATATCGTAATGATTTGGCCAGAGTGGAGCGAAAGCGAGATGCATCGATAGTCGTTTCAACATTCTCCACCGGTATTAGCGAAGTGGGATCAATTCTTACCCAGCCCCGATCATCCAGCCAGACTTCACTCCAGGCATGGGCATCGGATTGGCGCACCAGTAGATAGTTGCCCTGGGTATTAAGTTCACCTCCCTGATAGCCGGTGATGACTCGGGCAGGGATTCCGGCGGCTCGCATTAATGTGGTGAAACTGGCGGCATAATGCTCACAAAATCCGCGTTTTGTATCGAACAGGAAGCTATCGACCGGGTTTGGTCCGGTTAAAGCCGGAGGCTGACGGGTATAGAAGAAGTTGCCTTCACTAATGTAAGCCATTGCTCGAGTAACGATTTCGTTGGTGGACAAGCCTTTTTGTCGCCACTCTTGTGCCAGTTGCCGGGTGCGGGGGTTGGCGCGGAGGGGTAGGTGGAGCGCAATGGTTTCCAGATCGGGTGCCAGGCTGCTGACTTGATATTGGAGATAGGAGCTGGCCTGGTAGCGGGTCAGTTCGGTGACTTTTTTTGTAGCGAGCAATTGATAATCTACCCGGCTGCGGGCCGCGATAGAAATGGAGGCGGGCAGATCCAGTGCAAATAACCAGCGTTTGTCGTGAGGTTCGAGGGTAACGGTGTAGAGGCTTGCCTCGCCGCTGGCGGTGAAATCGGGTGGTGGCCGCTGGGTAAGCGGGTCGGTTTCTGCAATACCCCGCCAATGGCGGCCGGTGGTGTGCCATAGAACAGGGCCGCGCCAGTAGAGTTGATTGGCAGGTGGAATGTCCGTTTCGAATGCCGCGCGGAAGGCAATTTCTTCAGAGTTCACCAGGTTAGTAATGCTACCAAGGCTCATTTCATCACTGAGACCGGTGCGGCCCATAGTCTCCTGATTGGGCAGCCCCCATAAAGGGCCGGGAATGCGTGGAAAGAGAATGAATAGCAATACCATCATGGGCATGGCCTGGAGCAACATGCCGCCAGCGGTTTTTATGTTGTAGCGCCAGTGGCTACGTTGACTGCCGGGATGGTTAAGAAAGATCAGCGCCGTGGTGAGCACCAGTACGGCTAAAAAGAGATAAAGGCCGATAAAGATGGCCTGGTCATAGAGGAACTGGCCGATGACCAGGAAGTAGCCGATAAATATGACCAGCATGGTGTCGCGTTGGGTTTTCATTTCCAGCAATTTCAGACAGAGCATCACCGTGAGCAGGGCAAGCCCGGCATCGCGCCCGGTAATGGTGCCGTAGGAACGAAGTACCGCGATGAAACCGGCAAAGGTAAAAAAAATACGGATCCATTTATTTACAGCAGGCCAGTTACGCAGAAGCTGAAACCCGCGCCAGCCGAGTACAGCCAGGCAAAACAGGCTAAGCCAAAGGGGCTGGCGAAGCAGGTGTGGTGAAAGCACCAGTACTACGGCACCGAGCAACCACAGCAGACCGATACGGGGTGGGATAACCCGCTCTTCACTGAAGGTGTTTTTAGATTTTTGCCGCAGTCTCATTTTGATTCGTTGCCAAATAGAGCCAGTGCTTTGAGGCAGGCGTGGCGATGAGTCTCGCCGTGTCCGGGTGGCAGTTGCTTATCGGGCAGGCTCAGACCATAGTCCAGACCCAGCTTATCGGCCTCCAGTATCCAGCGGCAAAGGCGTGACAACCGTGTTTCAACATCAAGCCCGGCCAGGGCTTCCCAATTAAGCCATAGCTCGTCGGTTTGTTCGCCGCCAAATTGTTTGGTTAGCAGACCCTGTTCCCGGGCAAAGGCTTTCCAGTGCACATGTCGCAGGGAATCACCCGCGTGATAGGAACGTAGACTGGCAAAATCATCACTGCCCCGTCCCCGATCGCCCTGAGCCTCACTGTGGGAAATAGACTGAAGGGGTAATTCCCGCTCCGGGCTGGGACGGGGGTAGATGATGCATTCAGTTTTAAACTGTACATGTCCCCAGGCGTGAAAAATACCCAGGGGGAAGCGGCTATAGATGTTGGCCTTCTGCATTTTGAGGCGACCACGTTGTGAAGTGGGGCACGGCAGATTGATCCAGCGGGAATCGCTGGCAGCGAGATCGACGATAATGGGTGCCTGACCTGGCCAGGCTAGTTTGATGGCAAAGCGTGGGTCGCCGTTGTTTTCTATTCGCAGCGGAAACAGTGCTGTTTCCCCAGCGAAGACCGAGTGGCACTGGCCCGGATGGAACTTTAGTCCTCGCAGATTGCGGAAAGTATGGAGCATGGAAACGGTACCAAGGCTGGCCAGTAAAAAGGTGAGTGCGTGGGCAAGGCTGTTGCTGTAATTGATGGCCCCGAGCAGCATGGCGAACAGTACAAGGGCAAAGATAACACCACTGCGACTGGGCAAAATATAAACTCGTCGTCGATCCAGCAGGATGGGACCGGTTTCTGGGCCAACACCTGTAAAGAAACGGGATAAATTGAGTTTGGCCTTGGGTATCTGGCTCATAATCTAGGGAATGGGCACTTCGCTGAATACCTGTATAAGGGCGGTGGTAGTTGACGTTTCACTCGAACCCTCTTTGACACCAGAGCCTTGTAAGCGATGGGCAACCACATGGGGTAACACCTGTTGCACGTCCTCCGGGAGCACGTGGTCACGGCCCGCGAGTAAGGCCCAGGCCCGTGCGGCTTGAACCAGGGCCAGCCCGGCGCGGGGTGATAGCCCGGTGAGAAAATAGGGCGATTGGCGACTGAAAGTGAGTAGGGCCTGTATATAGTCCAGTAGTGCATCGGAGGTATGTACCTCGGTGGCGGCCTGTTGTGCCTGTTGCAAGGTTTCGGGGCTCATGACGGGTTTTAATTCTGCCAGCATTTCCCGCCGATCCCGCCCTGCCAGCAGGTTGCGTTCGGCGTCGGCATCGGGATAGCCCAGCTCAATGCGCATCAGGAAGCGGTCCAGTTGGGATTCGGGCAGGGGAAAAGTACCTACCTGATAGGACGGGTTCTGGGTGGCAATGACGAAAAATGGCTCTGGGAGAGGGCGGGTTTCCCCCTCTACAGTGACCTGATGTTCTTCCATGGCTTCCAGCAACGCGCTCTGGCTCTTGGGGGTGGCGCGATTGATCTCATCGGCGAGGATCACCTGGGTAAAGATGGGGCCGGGGTGAAATTTGAACTCACCACTTTCCCGCTCGAATACTGCGGTGCCGAGGATGTCGGCGGGCAACAGGTCATTGGTGAACTGGATACGATTGAATTTAAGGCCCAGACTGGTGGCCAGCACGTGGGCCAGCATGGTTTTGCCGACACCAGGCAAATCCTCAATCAACAAATGGCCTCGGGCCAGCAGGCAGGTAAGGGCAAGTCGAATCGGGGTCTCCTTACCGAGAATGACGCTTCCAGTCTGGCTGACCACCTGTTGCATCTGTGTATGAATTTGAGACATAGGGCTCCTGTATTGTGCAGTAATTCAGCTATTCTTATTGTCTAGTGTATAAGAGATTAGAGTTTTTGTTACTGGTGAAGTTTCACAGATTAGGGTTGGCCTGTCGTTTATGCGTATTTCCTTAAATTTAACCCGATTGATGGTTTTGCTGATGTGCCTCGGTAGCCCGACGTTCGTCTGGTCTCAGGGGATTGGCGTGCAGGCATTATTGGTACAATATCAGGTAATTTCAGAACACCCTTCAGAGCAGGGTTTTGGACTACCGCTGGATGTAATTTCCGATATCAGTAAAAAGAGATTAAGTGCCGATGTGTTTGGTGTCATTGAAATACCTTATACCTCACTGGCGGGAGCATTGGGGAATCCCGATAACTGGTGCGATTTTATGCCGCTGACCCTGAATATAAAGGCATGCACGACACAAAGTAGTGGTAAGCAAACTCAGATGACCTTTTATGCCGGACGCAAATTTTATGAGCCACCGGAAAAAACTTATGCACTTGGATATGATTACCAGTTAGTTGCCAATACCGCCGATTACATGGAAGTCACCTTGAGTGCGGAGAAAGGCCCTTTCGGCACGAAGGATTATCAAATTACTATTGAAGCTACCCGAGTGGGCAATGGAAGTTTTATACGTATTCACTCTTCCTATCAACCCAGTGTGCGTAGCCGGATGGGAACGAGTTTTTATTTGGCAACACTCGGCCATGGCAAGGTGGGCTTTACAGTGACCGGTAAAAAAGCCAATGGTGAGCCCGTCTATGTAGGTGGAGTTGAAGGGGTGATTGAGCGTAATGCCATGCGGTATTACCTGGCATTAAAGAGTTACTTTGATACTTTGGGTCTACCGGAAGATCAGCGTTTTGAGGCGCGTATCAATAACTGGTTTGATCTAACGGAGCACTTTGCCATTCAGCTACACGAGCTGAATAAAACTGAGTATCTGGTGTCAAAACGCAAGGAACGGAAGAATCAGTTAAATCTGCAAAAGATGCTGAATGGGAAGACCCGCCAAATCAAAAGTTGATAACTGATCTGGCGGGTAAAGCGGTTATTTCTTGTCGCTGAAATACTCTCGGGTAATGGCAAATACTACCGGACTGAGGGCAATCAGTGCAATCAGGTTAGGGATGGCCATCAGACCATTAAGTACATCTGCCATTAACCAGACTAAAGTGAGTTTGCCCATGGCCCCCAGTGGAATGGCAACCAGCCATAATATGCGATAGGGCATGATGGCCTTCACGCCAAAAATAAATTCTGCACAGCGTTCCCCGTAATAACTCCAGCCAAGCACGGTAGTGAAGGCAAATACCATAATGCCAAAGGTAACAATATGGGAGCCTATACCGGGCAGTGCGGTGCTGAAGGCAAGGGCTGAGAGTGCCGCACCATTATCACCACTGGTCCAGACACCGGTAATAATGATCACCAGTGCGGTCATGGTACAGATGATGATGGTATCAATAAAAGTACCCAGCATACCGATCATGCCCTGTTCTACCGGGTTATTGGTGGCCGCCGCCGCGTGGGCGATAGGGGCACTACCCAGGCCCGCTTCGTTGGAGAAAATACCACGGGCAACACCAAAGCGGATGGCGGCCCAAACGGCGGCACCGGCAAAGCCACCCGCTGCTGCGGTACCGGTGAAGGCATCGCTGACGATGGTACCCAGTGCAGCAGGCACCTGATCCAGATGGGTGATGATAATAAACAGAGCGGCGAGCACATAGATTATGGCCATAAAGGGCACCAGTCTGCTGGCAACCACACCGATACGGTGAATGCCGCCAAGAATGACGGCAGCGGTAAGTGTGGTAATGACGAGTCCTGTTACCCAGGTAGGTATTTCAAAGGTACTTTGCACGGCATCTGCCACCGAATTGGCCTGTACCATGTTACCAATGCCAAAGGCGGCAATCATGCCAAACAGGGCAAACAGGAAGCCAAGCCAGTGCCATCTCTCACCAAGGCCGTTTTTAATGTAATACATGGGGCCACCGACGTGTTTGCCACGGGAATCCACTTCACGATAGCGAACCGCCAGCACGGCCTCGGCATATTTGGTCGCCATGCCGACCAGGGCGGTAATCCACATCCAGAATACCGCGCCCGGTCCACCCAGGAAAATGGCCGTAGCCACACCGGCGATGTTACCTGTGCCAATGGTGGCAGCAAGGGCGGTCATCAGGGCCTGGAAGGGGGTGATATCACCTTCGCCTTCAGCGTGACGTCCACGCCACATTAGCTTGAATCCGGCCCCCAGCTTGCGCCAGGGCATGGCTTTCAGGCCAATGGTGAGGTAAACGCCGGCACCTAACAGTAGCACCAGCATCACTGGGCCCCAGATAAAACTGCTGGCGTCATTTAAAATATTTGTAATTGTTTGCACTTGTTTACCCCTGTGGCCTTTTACTGTGATATATCTTATATAGGTCTATCCTGATTAAGGAGCTTCTCATTAAGAATCTCCGATAAACGTTTCCATACTGACGGCAGACACGGTTTTATACAGCAACGATTATGGACAAAAACAAAAACGACCCTCACTCTTTTTTACGACTGGTATGGGATTCCAGTCGTTGCCAGATTAATGTGGGTGGCATCCAGATTACTGCAGCACTGGAAGGTTTTCCACCTTTTGCTGTGGATGCAATGGTCGTAGAGCAGGATACCTCCCTGATTATGGGGGAAGCACAGGCAATAAAGGAGTCAGAAAAACCGGCCTGGTATCTGGCTAATGTTTTGGACAGAGAGCAAACAGAAGTGCCGGGTACGGTGCTTGTTCGGGGAAAAGACCCCATTCAAATGCTTGCCATCGTGCACGACATTGAGAGCGATCCAACCTGGCAGGAGGCCTGGATAGCGAGTTCTCTGGAAGGGGTTTTTTATGAAGTGGAGCAACGGGGAATCAAATCACTGGGTTTGCCAATGCTGGGCACCCGACATGGTGGTTTTAAACCGGAGCGATTTATTGATCTGTTACAACTTGTGTTTGGAACAGACGCACCCGATCATTTAGAAAGATTATGGTTAATATTGCCGGAAGGTTCGGGGTGTGAAGTTGTGGATGGCTTCAAGAAAATAATCAAAGGTTCTTGAAAGTAACACCCGTTTAAATAAAAGTGATACTTTGTCATGGACTTTTAAGTAGTGCATAAAGTTTGTCCTTCAGTAGTGCCCGTTTCTTCTTTAGTTGTTCAGTATATTCATCAGAAGGCGTTTCTATTTGTTGTTCGATACGATAGATTTCCTTGTCGAGTTTTTCATACTCCTGGTAAAGTTTTGCAAAATGTAAGTCACTCATTTTGAGATCATGAATTCGTTCTTTATATTCGGGGAATTCATGGGCGAGGTCATGGTGCTCACCAAGCATGTGGGCTCTCCTGTGGTTAAGAAAGTGGAATTTAATAGTATGCGGTTATTATCTATGACTGTAAGTAACTTTTACAAGTGAGAAATTATATAAAAATCTAGAGCCATTGACTGCGATAAAATAATCAGGCGAAGGCATCCAGATATTTGCCAGCATCGACTTCATCTGAATAGCGTGGTTTATTCTGAGAGTGAGCCGGTAGGTTTGTGTGTTGTGGTTCGTCAGGGTTTTTATTATTTTCAGAAGATTGTTTTTCAGTTTCGGTTAATTCTTCTTTTTCAGGCCCGGCTAGTTCCACACGTGCCTGCTGTTCCATTGCGCTGGCAGCTACTGCAATGCTTCTATCCTGTGCAGAGGGTGAGGCGGGCGCAAGTGCTGCTCGTCGTACTTGTTGTGCCTTGCTAATAGTCGCCTGGGGATCACCGGGTACTTTTGATGTATCAATCCCCACCTCGCCTGAAGTGGCATAACGCCTGCCATCCGGCCCCCGAGAATAAGAAAAACTGGCGCCACTGACCGCCAATGAGCCAGCTGCCGCAACATGTGCCCGTTCATGGGCTTTGATTTCAATATCACGAGCCTTGAGAACTTCGATTTCGCGTAGCTCTTGTTGCGTTAGTGCGTCTTTGTTAGTGGCAGGTTCATTATCTGAATGTGACTCACTCGATGGAGCAGAAGCTATGTCTGATCCTGTTTTTTCGTTAAGTTTGTGTCCATCTTCTGCTTTTTGATTATTTACTGTGGATGAAAATCGGCCTTGTGCCGAAATCTGGCCGGGGAGTGCAGAATGTGTCGCAGAAATGTCCATGACAATACCCATTATGAATATGGTGCTGTAATCATGTCACCATGTAATGAATTATCGTACAAAAATAGTCGGAAATATACCTGAAAGAGTGAAAGTTAGGGAATAAGAACAAGGTTTGCTAAGCTTAAGTAGCAGGTACGACTTTTAGGCAATCGCAAGAGGCGATTCATGTCCATTGAACCCATCTTCCAGTCACTACTTATTCTTATGGCCGTCATTTGGATGGTTGCTGTCACCCTGCGCAAATTCGGTATTCCTAGCATCATGGGAGAGCTGGCTGGTGGGGTAATTGTTGGTCCCGCCGTGCTTGGCTGGGTACAACCCAATGAAATAATTTCCGTTCTTGCTGAAATGGGTATATTTTTTCTCATGCTGCATGCAGGTGTGGAGACAAATGCTAAAGAGTTTTTTGCAGCCTTAAAGCGATCTTATGGTGTAGCAGTAGTGGGCGCACTTGTTCCCTTCACGGTGAGTTTTAGCATTGCAACACTGTTTGGACTGGCGACAGAGCAGGCGGTTTTTGTTGGCCTGGTGATGACAGGGACGGCGGTTGTTATCACTATAAAGATCCTGGAAGACATTGGTTTACAGAATGCACGCTTTGCGCGGATTATTATTGCCTCATGTATGAATGATGTATTACTAACCTTAGTATTGTTCAGCATGATTCTAGGCATGTTAAATGGCGAGGCCATTAATATGACAGAAATGGCGACTACACTTGGAAAGATAATAATTTTTTTCGGTGTTACGCTGGTGGTTGGTTACTTTCTTTACCCCCTTCTCCGTCATCCTTTTCGGCATAGGGAAGGAAAAGGTTTCACTTTTATATTAGTGCTGGGTCTGGGGATGGGGCTATTTGCAGAGTTTATCGGTTTACACATGATCTTCGGTGCTTACATGGCGGGTCTTTTCTTTGATGTAGAAGTCGCTGATGAGAAATTAATACAAATGGTACGTGGACGTTTGTACGGAATTGCATATGAATTTCTTGGTCCCATTTTTTTCATTTCCCTCGGATTTCATATTACCTTTGACATCTTCAAAGGCCCGGAAATCTGGTTTATGCTAGCTTTGTCTATTGCGGTGATAATTGGCCAGATATTGAGTGCGGGAGGAATGGCAAGACGCTTGGCCTTGAGTTGGCCCGAGGCACTGTCAGTGGGTGTGGGTATGTGCGGCAGGGCAGAGATGTCATTTATTCTCGCATCTCTGGGTCTGAGTATGGGCCTGCTGGATGACAAAATATTTTCTGTATTGATATTTGCTGCATTTTTGTTAAATATGTTTACCTCGGTCGGATTAAAGGGATGTGCAATTTTGCTAAAGAAAAAGAATATTTCGGTATAGTGGCTTGCAAAGAATACTCATTATTATCGGTTTGGTAACGATCGGCCTGGGTATTTTGTGGCCCTGGCTTGGCAAGATTCCCCTTGGACACCTCCCCGGGGATATCATCATTGAAAGGCCTCAAAGCAAGATCTATATTCCTATCACTACCATGATACTGGTAAGTCTGGTTATCTCCCTTATTATGTGGTTTTTTAGAAAATAGTTGAAACATAATCTATGACATATTTACTCCATCCTCGTTTGCATGAAGACTGTATCGTGCTTGGCCGCTTCAATTTATGCCAGCTTCTGATGATGAATGATTGCCGTTACCCGTGGTTTATTCTGGTGCCTATGCAAGAAGGTATCTCTGAAATATATCAGTTAAGTAAAGAAGATCAGCAAACACTGCTGGCGGAATCTTCATTTCTGTCGGAGCAGATTATGATGCACTTCAAGGCTGACAAACTAAACATAGCCGCGTTAGGAAATATAGTGCCGCAATTACATGTCCATCATGTGCTGCGATATGCAGCAGACCCTGCATGGCCAGCTCCGGTATGGGGATATGGTGAGGCAGTTCCTTACGGCGATGAAGAAATGAAAAAGAGAATCGAAGAGATGCAGGCCTTGTTACAAGCCAGGTTGATTACGGGTTAATAAATCAGGACCATGCTCATGGAAATAAAAACACAGACAATATTAGACTTCTGGTTTTCACCGGAGGTGCGCTCATTATGGTTTAATTCGACACCTGAATTTGATGCGAAAATTAAGGAGAGTTATGAAAAGTTGTTTGATAACGCGATCAATGGTGAGTTAGCCCATTGGGAAGAGTCAGCCGAGGGAGTCTTGGCACTGATTATTGTGCTCGATCAATTACCATTAAATATGTTCAGGAATTTACCCCAGTCATTTTCAGGCGAAGCACTGGCTGTCGAGGTGGCAAAAAAAGCTATTGAGAAGGGTTTAGATCAAAAACTAAATAATGAAATGAAGGCCTTCCTTTATCTACCATTTATGCACAGTGAACAATTAAGCGACCAGGATCTTTCTGTAAGTCTTTTTGAAAAGGCAGGGCTGGATAATAATCTAAAATGGGCCGGGCATCATCGAGAGATTGTGCGCAGGTTTGGTCGCTTCCCACATCGCAACCCGATCCTTGGTAGAGAAAGTACAAGAGAAGAAATAGATTACCTTGAATCAGATGAAGCATTTAATGGATAAACCAATACGCATCTTTCGCCACGTAGACTGTGAAGGGCCGGGTTATCTTGTTGATGTGTTAGAGCGTAACGGGCTTGATTTCGAACTGATAAAGGTTGATCGGGGAGAGCCTGTGCCACCTCAGATCAATGATGTATCTGCATTGGTGTTCATGGGTGGCTCCATGAGCGCTAACGACAAACTTCCCTGGATTACTGAAGAGCTTGATCTTGTCAAGCGGGCAATCGACAAAAATATCCCGGTACTTGGGCATTGTTTGGGTGGACAATTAATGAGCAAGGCCCTGGGTGGTGTCATCACGCAAAACCCTGTCAAAGAATTTGGCTGGCATAAAGTAACAAAACAGAATAATAATGCAGCCGATGAATGGCTGGCAGAAGTGCCGTCAAGTTTTGATGCTTACCATTGGCATGGCGAAACCTTCAGCCTCCCCCCCGGAACAATGCCTGTTCTTAGTAGTCAATACTGCCCCAATCAGGGTTTTGTTATTGGTAATAGCCTGGCGCTACAGTGCCATATTGAAATGACAGAGGATCTGGTAAGAGAGTGGACAAACAGGTTTAGTGACGAGCTGGCCGAGCCATCTAAAAGCATACAGTCGGTCGAGCAGCAGCTGGATAATCTAACGGACAGAACTCAAAATCTGCAAAAGGCGGCTGACAGCATCTATATGCGATGGCTAAGACCAATCCTGGAAAGTTAATGGCGACTATTTCCATTAATTATATGTGGTATTTAATCTGGGTGTCATTCGCAGAGTAGCGCACACAGGGTCTATAATCAGCCCATGTGGAAGAATTCCGATAACTGTTTTGGACTAGTGTCTGTCAGTTTGCACTGGCTGATGGCACTGCTGATGATCGGCCTGTTTATCCTTGGCTGGTATATGATGGATCTTAGCTATACTGATTCTGATTATAATCTTGCTTATATGGTGCACAAGTCACTGGGCATATTGGTATTTGAACTGGCTATTGTGCAGATTGGCTGGCGTCTCTATGTAAATCACCCGGCACCTTTACGCAGTCATAAGTCCTGGGAGGTTCTAGCCGCACGTGTTGTCCACATCATATTGTTCAGTATGATCGTTCTGATAGCGTTTAGTGGTTATGCTATTTCATCGGCAGAAGGTGATGCGGTAAGTTTTTTTAATTTGTATGCGATACCCGGTATTTTACCTGCCTATGAGAATTTAGAAGATTTGGCTGGAGAGATTCATTTTTACCTCGCATACGGGACAGCCTGCCTGGTTTTGCTACATATGGCAGCAGCACTGAAACACCAGTTTATTGATAAAGACGGCACTTTATCCCGAATGCTAGGGATTTGTAGTAAGGATGAGAAATGAACGTAAGTAATAAAAACCATTAACAGGAGATGCAAAATGAAATGTAGCCTTAGCAAGTTGTTCATTGTTCCAGTGGCAGCAGTATTACTCAGTGGATATGCACAGACGTCTTTCGGAGAGGAGTATCGTATCGATCCGCGCCACTCCGGTGTTGAGTTCGAAATCTCCCATCTCGGTTTCAGTATTATGCAAGGGAACTTCGAAACCCTGTCAGGAAACTTTACCTATGTGCCAGGAAAACCCAGGGCCACTTCGATTTCTGTAGTGATTAAGACAGATAGTGTCGATACTAATGATGCCGAGCGTGACAAGCACCTTCGCGATAAAAAGTTTCTTAATGTAAAAAAATTCCCGGAAGCCACATTCGAGAGCACCAGTGCAAAAGTGGGTGATAAGGGTGGTTCCATTAAAGGGAAGTTAACCCTGCATGGCGTGACCAAAGAGATCACAATCAAGGTTGATTCTGTGGGTGCCGGAAATGATCCCTGGGGCGGCTATCGTCGCGGTTATGTTGGCCATACAAAAATCAAACGCAGTGATTTCGATATGAACCACAACCTGGGGCCTTTATCTGATGATATGAAATTGCGTCTGTTTATTGAGGGCATCAGGAAATAATAAGTAGTGTCAGTTCCTTAACAGTAGGGAGGCATAGCCATGAAAGAGCAGGTAAGCACTTACACAGGAAAAGATATTGAGATTGTTTATGACCGCAGGCTTTGTATCCATGCAGCGGAATGTGGCCGTGGCTCCAGAGCATTGTTTAACGTGGAAAAAGATCCCTGGTGTGATCCAGATGCAGTGTCGGCCGATGTGGCTGCTGCAGTTGTTGAACGCTGCCCGACAGGCGCATTGAGATATAAGCGCCTGGATGATGGTGGCGAAGATACGGTTGTTGACTTTAATTCAGTGATGGTATCGCCCGATGGGCCACTTTATGTGAAAGGCGATCTGGATTTACAAAATATTAATAATCCCTTCCAGCATATTCAAAGCAAAGTTGCTTTATGTCGTTGTGGTGCATCAGGCAACAAACCTTTTTGTGATGGCAGCCATGGAAAAGCCGGCTTTAAGGATTCCGGTGCTATCGCGTCTGACTGTACAGCGGAGAGTCAGAACCCGGCGAGTCTAAAAATTAAAGGGTTAAAGAACGGGCCCTTGGTGTTTGAAGGGCCTGTTACTATCCATGCGGCAAGTGGCCGTAAAGCCTTTTGTGGTGACAAAACGGCGCTATGCCGTTGCGGAGCCTCCAATAACAAACCCTTCTGTGATGGAAGGCATATGGCCATCAATTTTGAAACGGGCTAAATCAGCATTTTCAAAAAGTGCCCGTAGGAGCGATGAGGTACTTTTCAACTATAATAAAAATGAATAGTAATACTTAAAGTTGAAAATCAATGTTCTGGAATATTCGATATAAATTGCAAAATTACAAGGCGCGCGGCAAGCGCTTAGCTAAATATTCACGTTGGGCGATACGTTTGTTGGTACTTGGCCTGCTTATTGATCTTGGCTATATCTGGGGGTCGATGCCTGACTGGCATCATTATGAGCGGGGGCCTGTGCAGAAGTCGATGTTCATCAAGACGTATGAATATCAGCGGGCAACAGATAAAAAACTGCCATCTTTACGCTGGCGCCCCGTGGCTCTTTCTTCTATTTCACAAAATATTATTCGTGCGGCGATCGTCGCTGAGGATAGTCGCTTTTATCAACATGAAGGGATTGATACCCAGGCCTTGAAAGAGGCCATGGAATACAATATTGAGAATTACAAAATAGGTTATGGCGGTAGCACGATCTCTCAGCAAATGATCAAAAATATGTTGCTGACGCCTTCACGTAACCCTATCCGAAAATGGCATGAGCTTTGGCTGACTTTGTCGCTGGAGCGAAATGTAAGTAAAGGGCGAATTCTGGAAATTTATCTTAACGTGGCGGAGTTTGGTCGGGGCTTGTACGGTGTCGATGCTGCGGCACGTCATTACTGGGGTAAGAGTGCCGCAAAGCTCTCTATGAATGAAGCGATAGAACTTGCAGCAAGCCTCACCAGTCCGGTAAAGCATAACCCTGCAGCACGCACAAAATATTTTTTAAAACAAAAGAAAAAGATCAGCCGAAATATGGGGCTATAGGTAGGAGGTCCTAGGGGAAGTCCTCCGGGAAAAATACCTGCCTGAACAGCAGGTACATCACAAACAACAGAATTAAAATAAGCGCCTCTTTTTTAGTCAAGCCCTCCTTGCGCCATAAAAAGGCATAGAGCAATAGTGCTGTGGCAATATTAACCGGCAGGTCATAGAAGTTGACCACATCCGGTACGGTGTAAGTGGATATGACAGCACCAAGGCCAATACCAAATAAGGGATTGGTAATATTACTGCCCACCAGAATGCCCACGGAAATTCCCTTTTGTCCACGGTAGATAGAGGTCAGCGCAGTGGATAGCTCTGGTAGTGAAGTGGCAATACCTAAAATAAGCACACCGAACAGCGATGCACTGATGGGTAGTTGCTCAACCATACGGCTGGCCGCGCCAACGACTTGATCGGTGACCACGGCCATGAGGATAAAGGCCACCAGTATAATCAGTGAGGGCAAAATGACATTGTTTTTTGCCTGACCCGCATTATCATCGTGCTGAATAGTAAAGTCTGGACTTTTCCACAGATAGAGCAGGTAACCGGCATAGGCCAGCAACAGCATCACACCTTCAAGTCGAGTGACCTGCCCACCAAGACAAAAAAACCAGGTTAAGACTGCTGCTCCGGTCATGGCGCCAACCTCTGCATGCAGGTGGCGGCGCATTACAATGAGAGTGCCCACCAGCCCAACCACTGGCAGGATAAAGTTCTGCTGGAAAATATCTGAGCCGATATTGGTGCCGATTAATAAACCGGAAATGATATTAATCGCCTCAGGCCGCTGCAGAATGTTCACACTACCCACCAGGTGGGTCATGAGTTCTGGAATGCTGGTACCTATCGAGAGCAGGGTCAGGCCAACAAAACTGCCGGAGAGTTGGTAATAGCGCGCCCAGTCAATGGCGTTACGAATGATCACCTCCGCCAGAAATAATATGCTGACGATGCCGATAAAAAGAATCAGGATATCGGTAAGCATGATCTTTACTACCAGGCGTTTGTTTGGGAGATTTTCATGAAAGATTCAAAATTATAATGGCCTTGTTATAGTAGGGTACGCTCATGTCTCGTTTCGAGAAAGGCCCAATGGATACGAATACTACTCACTGGCATAGCCTGGAGAATAAAGAAGTCGCACAGCAACTGGATGCGGATCCGCATCTGGGGCTTGATGCTGCAGGTGTGATTCAGCGTAGACAAATTCACGGCCTGAATGCAATCCAGGTGGCCCCCCGTCGTCCCCTTTGGCGTATGTTGTTGAGCCAGTTCAGTGATTTCATGATCCTGGTGCTGCTGGTGGCGGCGTTGATTTCAGGGCTGGTGGGGGAGCCGGTGGATGCGGCCGCCATCATGTTTATTGTGCTGATGAATGCAGTGATCGGCGTGATTCAGGAATACCGGGCGGAAAGGGCGGTGCAGGCTCTGCGTGAGATGGCTGCCCCGGAGGCACGGGTGCGCCGGGAAGGGCGCATTATCCGTTTACCTGCCACGGAGTTGGTGCCGGGAGATGTGGTATTGCTGGGTGCGGGAGATGTGGTGCCTGCGGATATGCGGTTGTCGCAGGTGGCAGACCTGAAGCTGGATGAGTCCGCCCTGACCGGTGAGTCCACCGTGGTCGCCAAGCAAAATGAACAGGTGTTTGAACCGGATCAACCCCTGGCGGATCGGCTCAATATGGCCTTCAAGGGTACCCAGGTGGCCAGTGGCCGTGCCGAGGGCATGGTGGTGGCGACGGGCATGGTGACGGAACTTGGCGCTATTGCACAGCTGTTGCAGCAGGCTGAAGAGGTTAAAACGCCACTGCAAAAACGATTGGCGCAATTGGGAAGGCGTCTGGCCCTGGTGGTGCTGGGAATCTCTGCGCTTATCTTTGCCGCTGGTCTGTTACGTGGCGAGCCTTTGCTATTGATGTTCCTGACGGCCATCAGCCTGGCGGTGGCGGCCATCCCGGAAGCCCTGCCAGCGGTGGTGAGCCTGACCCTGGCCCTGGGTGCCCACAAGATGAGTCGCCACAAGGCGTTGATCCGCACCTTGCCAGCGGTGGAGACCCTGGGTTCGGTCACCTACATCTGTTCGGACAAGACCGGCACCCTGACCAAAAATGAAATGACTGTGGATCTGTTTGTGGTGGATGGACAACGGATAAGCCAGATACCGGAAAATAGCGAACAAACCGTTTGGCAGTTAATGGGGCAGGCCCTTGCCCTGAACAGTGATGTATTGATCCAGCCCGGGGAGAGCATTTCAGGAGAGCCTACCGAGCTGGCACTGTACCGGGTGGCAGAGCAAGCGGGTTTCAATAAACCGACACTGGAACAACAGTTTCCCCGTTTGGCAGAAATTCCTTTTGACGCGACACGTAAGTGCATGACCACCCTGCATCCTTGCGATAGTGGGCATCCCGGCGATGGCGGGGCAATCGCCTTTACCAAGGGTGCACCGGAACAGGTGCTGGCACAGTGCCGCAGGCAGTTGCAGCAAGCGGGTGAAGTGAACCTGGAAGCGGAAAGCCTGTTGCAGCAGGCATCACAACTGGCCGCCGAGGGCTATCGGGTCATGGCGCTGGCCTATCGACGGTTTGAGCAAGTCCCGAAGGTTATGGATGCCGTTGAAGTAGAGTCTGAACTTACGCTGTTAGGTCTGGTAGCGCTCATTGATCCCCCGAGGGAAGAAGTGCCACAGGCGGTCATCGATTGTCAGTCCGCGGGTATCACTCCGGTATTAATTACCGGCGATCATCCCGAAACAGCCCGCGCTATAGCGCTACGTTTGGGCATCGCAATCCAGGCCGATGAGGTGATGACCGGGAGTGAACTGGCACAGATATCCCAACAGGATTTTGCCGCCAGGGTGTCCAGTATCCGGGTCTATGCTCGGGTCACGCCGGAGCAGAAGATTCGCATTGTCGAGGCGCTACAGGCGCAAGGTGAGTTTGTCGCCATGACCGGAGACGGGGTCAACGATGCCCCCGCATTGAAGCGTGCCGATATCGGCGTGGCCATGGGCCAGAAGGGTACCGAAGTCGCCCGTGAGGCTTCGGACATGGTGTTGCTGGATGACAACTTCAGCACCATCGTTGTCGCCGTACGTGAGGGGCGGCGTATCTATGACAACATCCGCAAATTTATCCGATATACCATGACCAGTAATTCTGGCGAAATATGGACACTGCTGTTGGCTCCCTTTCTCGGCCTGCCCATCCCTTTGCTGCCAATCCATATTCTGTGGATCAACCTGGTGACAGACGGTTTGCCGGGACTCGCCCTGGCGGTGGAGCCCGAAGAGAAGGGTGTCATGGGGCGATTGCCACGGCCTCCCCAGGAGAATATTTTCGCCCATGGCATGTGGCAGCACATTCTTTGGGTCGGTTTATTGATCGGTGGAGTGTCACTGCTGGCCCAGGCCTGGGCAATCACCTATGCCCCAGCACATTGGCAAACCATGGTCTTTACTGTGCTGACTATTTCCCAACTGGCCCATGTGCTGGCCATTCGTTCCGAAAGTGAATCGCTGTTTAAAATTGGTTTATTTAGCAATCGTCCCTTGCTTGTGGCCGTGATAGTGACCGTGGGTCTGCAATTGGCGGTGATCTATATGCCCGCGTTAAACCTTATTTTCAAAACCGAGCCATTGGCAATGTACGAGTTATTGATATGTTTTGCTTTGGCCATGGTAGTCTTTGTAGCAGTAGAGATAGAGAAATGGATGACACGCAAAGGCTGGATATATAGTAGTGCTTAACTAAGCGGTGAAGTGAACTAAACATATGAATATTCAATTCCTGGGTGCAACCCGTGAAGTAACCGGTTCCTGTTTTCTGCTCCACTGTGGAGGAAGACAGGTTCTGGTGGACTGTGGTCTGATACAAGGTTCAAAAGCGGATGAAGCGCGCAATGCAGAAGCTTTTCCATTTAACCCTGCACAGATTGATGCGGTGGTGCTAACCCATTCCCATCTGGATCATTCCGGGCGTATCCCTATGCTGGTAAAGGCAGGTTTTAAGGGGCCCATTTACACCCATGAGGCGAGCCTGGATCTCTGCCGAATCATGTTCAAGGATGCTGGTTATATTAACGAGAAAGAAGCGGAGTGGGAAAACCGTAAACGGGAAAGAAAACATCAACCTTTATTAGAGCCGCTGTATACGGTGCAGGAAGCACAAGCTGCTATGCATCGATTTCGAGGCATGGTCTATGGTGAAAAAAAGGAAATTATACCGGGGGTAACAATACGTTTTAGGGATGCTGGGCACATACTGGGTTCATCCATCGTCGAAGTATGGCTGGATGAAGGCAGTGAGTCACGCAAGCTGGTGTTTAGTGGAGATCTGGGTCATCGAGGCGCCGCCATATTGCGTGATCCGGAAGCTATAAAACAAGCGGATCTGGTGGTGATGGAAAGTACCTATGGCGATCGTTTGCATCGCTCCTGGGAGGAGACCTGGGAGGAAATGGCGCAGATATTTATACAAGCGAGAAAAGGCCATGGCAATATATTGATTCCTGCTTTTACAGTGGGTCGAACGCAGGAGTTGTTATATACCTTTGCCCGTCACTACGAAGCATGGGATATGGGACGCTGGCATATTTTTCTCGACAGCCCGATGGCCATCGCGGCGACGGATGTTTATGCCCGGCATAGTGATCTCTATGATATCGAGGCGACAAAACATGCCCATGAACAGGGTGGACTGTTTTCTCTACCCAATCTAACGTTTAGTCGTACGGCACTACAGTCTATGGGCATTAATCAAATCAGCGATGGTGCCATTATTATTGCCGGTAGCGGTATGTGTAGTGGCGGGCGAATCAAGCACCACCTTAAACACAATATCTGGCGGAATGATTGCCAGTTGATTATTGTTGGCTTTCAGGCACGTGGTACGCTTGGGCGTGCCCTTGTCGATGGTACAGACAGCATTCGTTTATGGGGTGAAACCATGAGAGTGGCAGCAAAGATTCATACCGTTGGAGGTCTTTCAGCCCATGCTGACAGTGACGGCCTGGTAAACTGGCATGGTCATTTTGAGGGGAATCCGCTAACGGCACTGGTGCATGGTGAGCCTGAAGCGATGGATGCCCTGGAAGAAAGACTAATATCGGAAACCCATGCCCGGGTTATTACGCCTGGACAGGGGGAGCAACTGGATCTTTTGGCACTGTAGGGTAAGGTTATTAAGAAGATGACTCTGCACCTGGACGGTTTTTTACCCTTTCCTGTACAGTTGGAACTATAATTACACTTAAGTTATCAGAAGCAAGTATCAGGAGTGCCAGTATGAGAATAATTATGCTGTTAGTTATTGGTCTGTGTGCAAGCCCCTCGTTGTATGCCAAGCCACCGGAAGGGAAAGGGCATTATCCCAGGGTGGAAAATCATTTTCCCGTGCAGTTGCCTTCCGGGTTAAAAAAGAAGGTTTCACGTGGCGGAAGCTTGCCTCCCGGCTGGCAAAAGAAATTGAAAAAAGGGAGCGTTCTGGATGAAGCCCTTTATGAATATGCTGAGCCGGTAAGTAGTTCAATCCGGGCAAAAATCCCCATAGGTAACAAGGACAGTATAGACATACGCCTGGATACCAAGGTGATTCGCCTCAAGGCGGGGAGCCACGAGATTGAAGCTATATTCGATATTGAATTGTAGGGCTGTTGGAGTTTTATAATGAGTGAGAATACGTTTGCAGTAGCATTTAGTGGTCAATTGGTTGAGGGCGCAGATCCTGCCCAGGTAAGAACCAATCTCGCTCAGTTGTTTAAGCTGGATGCGACAAAAGTTGAGCATCTTTTTTCGGGCAAGCGTGTTGTTATTAAAAAAGGTGTCGATCAACAAACAGCGGGAAAGTACAAACTTGCCCTGCATAAGGCGGGGGCTGTTGCAGAGATTATAAATTTAGCAGCCGCTCAAAAACCGGCATCTGTTACTCCCGCAGCAACAGTGAGTCAGGAGAGTACATCAAGCCCTGAACAACTGACACAAGCGCCTACGATAGGCGCTATGGAAAATGTCACGGTGGATGAGCCCGGTGTAATTCTGGTTGCTGCAGAGGAAGTGCCGGCGTTACAAGTGGATGTATCAGGCATGGATATGGCTGAGCCCGGCGTGGTGTTGGCTCAGGCAGAAGAAGTACCGGATTTACAGCTGGATACTTCGTTTATGGACATGGCCG
>DAOWII010000010.1 GCA_030640985.1 Chromatiales bacterium | reverse complement strand
GGCTAAAAAGGGCTCAGAAGAACCGGTGAATGAAGCGAAGCTGCTGGCTCAAAGGGCTCATGCTGAGAAGGTTGAACGTGATCGTCAGCTTAACCAGCAGCAGAAGGAAAAGGCTGAACAGAAGGCGATCTTCGCGCAGATTAAACAGTTGATTGAAACCAACCGTATCGAAGATCGTGATGGAGATATTGCTTATAACTTTACTGATGCCAATGTGGTTAAGCGTATTCATGTTTCAGAGCAGATACAAAATCATCTTATGTCTGGTCGCCTGGCGATTGCCAAACTGGGTGAGGGCTACGAACTGGTACCGGTGCCCGTGGCGGATAAAATCAGGCAACGTGATGCGCAATATATTATCCAGTCTGAACAGACTATCGAGCGACCCGTGGATGAGGATGACCCATACGCCGACTATAAAATCCCCGATGATTTAATGTGGTGATAGCTGACAAGCTTTTGTGGCCTTGAATATCAGGTGTTGTTAGTCGGCCACTCGGTATTCAGGTAAAGCGACTCAACTTTTTGCCGTGCCCACGGTGTCTTTCTTAGAAATTTCAGGCTGGAGCTGATGCTTGGATCACTCGTAAAACATTTGATCTTGATTCGATTTCCAAGCTCCTCCCATCCATAGTGTTCCTCCAGGCGAGTAATTATCATCTTTAAAGTGATGCCGTGTAGAGGGTCCTGGGCTCTTGGTTTATTCATCTTATTTATTTTTTTTATCTGTGTCGTTATTACTATTTGCTTCCTGTACGGGCTCGGATTTTTTAACCCGGATCTTCCTGCCATCGATATCTTTGCCGTTGAGGTTTTTCATCGCCGCCTTGGCTTCGCCCTGTCGAGGCATTTCGGCAAACCCAAAGCCCTTGGAAAGGCCTGTCACTTTGTCTTTTACTACTGTAATGGATTGCACCTTACCGTAGCCTTCGAACATTTCCCTCAGTTCTTCTTCGGTGGTGGTTCGAGCAAGATTACGTATCAGTAGTTTCATGAGATTACCTGTTATCTAATGTCATAAATAGTAGGAGAAGTTTTACCGTCAATGCAGATATAACTAATGCTATTACTCTTCGACACCTCGTTTATAGATGATGTATCCATTTAGAAAATGGTTGAGTACCAGATCGCTACATTCCTTGTAATTCTTATGTCCTTCTTTCCGGAAAATCCCGGATAACTCTGATTTAGTGATCTCATAACCAGAGAGACCAAGAATGCCAATCATATCGAGTTCTTTTAGATCGAGGGCGATGCGGAGTTTTTTGATGATTTCATTATTAGTCATAGTGAGGTTACTTCTTCTTACGTTTCTCAGTGGCAATCTGTACGGTGATTATCTGATCAAGGAATGATTTACCATCTTGAGAAAGGGCTGCCTGGGCCGAGCTCTCTTCGGTAAATGTAATAAAGGCATAACCTTTGGGGTCCCTGGTTTTGCGATCAACAGGTAAGTTAATCTCAGTGATTTCACCATATTCAGAAAAGTGTTCTTTAATCTGGGTATCTGTGGCAGCCTTATTGAGGTTACTAAGATAAATTTTTGTGTGTGGCATGGGAGACTCGTATTATTTAACAATAGTGTTTTAGTATGGGACAGAGTTGGGCTTTTTGCGATAGGGAAATGGCACTTATTGTGCCACTAACGTAATTTCCGTACCTTGAACTTGCGCCCCTTAATGTTACCTTCGGATAGTATCTTTAAGGCCTGCCCGGCAATCGCTTGTTCAACGGCTACATAAGCAGCTGTATCAAAGATATCGATTTTACCAATCTGTTTGCCTTCAAGATGGGTATTTGAGGTTAAGGCACCTAATATATCACCTGCACGGACCTTGTTTTTACGGCCGCCATTTATGTTTAGCGTAATCATCGGTGGGCTTAACCTGGTGTTATCTTCGTCTTTAAGCGATGAGATTTTATCTACTTTGGCAGGACTCTTTTGGTAGTCTTCTATTGCATTAACCCGGTATGCCTCAGAAGCCATGAACAGACTTAGCGCCAGTCCTTCATTTTCTGCACGACCGGTACGGCCGATACGGTGAATATGTATTTCCGGGTCTGGTGATAGCTCGTAATTGATGACTGCCTGTAAATCTTTGATATCCAGGCCGCGTGCAGCCACATCCGTGGCGATAAGAATCGAACTGCTTTTATTGGAAAATTGCACCAACACCTGGTCTCGATCTTTTTGTTCGAGATCGCCGTGCAGAGCCAATGCATGAAAACCCTGATAGCGTAATTTGTCGGCAAGATCCTCGCAATGTTGTTTTCGGTTACAAAATACCACGCTGGATTCAGGCCGGTAATGTCGTAACAGTAACATTAACGTCTCTACTCTTTCTTCTCTTTGTACTTCATAGAAAACCTGTTTTATTTTAGCATTGTCATGCAGGCTTTCTATGCGTACATCAACGGGCTTGTTCTGAATGGCACGACTGACCTTTTTAATCTGTTCCGGGTAGGTGGCGGAAAACAGCAGGGTTTGTCGCTTTCGTGGCATCATATCGATGATGCGCATGATGTCTTCATGAAAACCCATATCCAGCATGCGGTCCGCTTCATCCAGTACCAGCATGTTTAATTGATTCAGTTTTAGTGTCCCTTTTTCCAGGTGTTTTAATATTCGTCCCGGTGTACCGACGACAATATGCGGGCTGCGTTCCAGTGAAGTCAGTTGTGGCCCCATGGGCTTTCCGCCACACAAGGTGACGACGTTGGTATTGGGTATTGCACGTGCCAGACGCCGAATCTCTTTGCTTACTTGATCAGCCAGTTCCCGTGTTGGGCAAAGTACCAGTGACTGTGTTTTATAGGTTTGTACTTCAAGCTTGTGTAGCAAACCGATGGCAAATGCAGCCGTTTTCCCACTTCCTGTTTTTGCCTGTGCCAGCAAGTCTTTACCTTCAAGGATGGCAGGCAGACTTTGCGCCTGTATCGCAGTCATTTCCTGGTAATCCAGTGACTGAATATTGGCTAACATTTCCGTTGTTAAGGGAAGTGATGAGAAGGCTGTTGTTGTCATGTTAATTATGTCTTTGCTAGAGAAGGGCAGGGCAGGGATGTAAATCCCCGACCTTCTTCTGATCTAAAAGCTTTGTTTCTATGTTTAGTTACTAACGCGCGCGATTACCTGTACGACTCTGGTTGCCCGGACGTGCCTTGGACTGTGGTCGTTGGTTGTTCCTGTTATTTCTTCCCGCGGGCTTTCTTGCCCCCTGCTTTTGATTACCACGTCCATTTTGTATGGGCTCTGGTTTGATTGAGGGGTCAGGTGTGAAACCTGAGATGATGTCTTTAGGGATATCGCGTTTTATCAAACGTTCAATATCTTTTAATAACTTTAGCTCATCGACACACACCAGTGACATGGCTTCACCTTCGTTACCTGCGCGACCTGTGCGTCCAATACGGTGAACATAATCTTCCGCCACATTGGGTAATTCAAAGTTCACCACGTGAGGTAGTTGCTCAATGTCCAGTCCCCGTGCAGCAATATCGGTTGCCACTAGCACTCGCACCTCACCGGCTTTAAAGTCTGCCAATGCCTTGGTACGTGCGCCCTGACTTTTGTTTCCATGGATAGCGGCAGCGGTAATGCCATCGGTAATCAGTTGTTTAGTAAGTTTATTGGCGCCATGTTTAGTGCGAGTAAACACCAGTACCTGTTTCCAGTTACCCCTGCCAATGAGCATGGAAAGCAGTTCACGCTTACGACCTTTATCCACTGGATGAACGACCTGGGTAACACTTTCTGAGGCAGTGTTGCGTCGTGCGACTTCAATCAGGACAGGCGACTTCAATAGAACATTGGCTAGTTTCTTGATTTCGTCGGAGAAGGTGGCAGAGAAAAACAGTGTCTGTTTTTCTTTGGGTAACAGGGCCAGCACCTTGCGGATGTCATGAATAAAGCCCATATCGAGCATACGGTCGGCTTCATCAAGCACCAGGATATCGACCTTTGATAGATCGACAGATCGTTGACCTACGTGATCCAGCAAGCGCCCGGGAGTGGCGACCACAATGTCTACGCCCTTAATCAGTTTCTGTTTTTGCGGGTTGATACTGACACCACCAAAAATCACTGCGGAGCGAAGTGGCAGGTGACGGCCATAGGTGACGACGCTTTCTGCAACCTGGGCAGCCAGCTCCCGGGTTGGGGTGAGTATCAGGGCGCGGACAGGACGACGGCCTTGTACGGGTTTTTCAGTGGCCATCAACCTCTGCAGCATCGGCAGGGTAAAACCGGCGGTTTTGCCTGTGCCCGTTTGTGCACCACCCAGGAGGTCGAGTCCTTCGAGGATCGGGGGAATGGCCTGTTTTTGTATTGGAGTGGGTTCGCTATAGCCCTTTTCGGATACAGCACGGAGTAATTCGGCCCTGAGACCGAGGGATTCAAATGACATGTTGTGTTTTGCCCTTTAAGGGTTTGGGTTACCGCCTGCCCAAGCATTGGCTTGAGACGGTCCAGGGGAAACTGATTCAATCGTATTCGAGGCTTACCGGGAAAGGGGAGTCCGCGAAGGGAGACACAGACCGAAGTGTGTCGTGTACGTCCAAATGTGGGGGCTAGTATAGCAGAATTCAAGCCAGCTAACGGTTTTCAGCTTGTATTTGTCAAATATTGAATCTGGGGATGAATATCGAACATAAACAAGGCATTTCTATACATGGGATCATGAGTAGCCTTAGGTGATTTGTCATTAAGTGACTGTTTTTTAAACCTATTAGATGAATGT
>DAOWII010000165.1 GCA_030640985.1 Chromatiales bacterium | reverse complement strand
GCGGAGAATGGCTCAGATCTTAATATACAGGCATTGGTGATACTTTCTGGTGTGATTGGCTTTGGAGGTTCATTCATTTCTTTACTGATATCCAAATGGATGGCAAAACGCATGACAGGCGCGGTGGTGATTACCAACCCGAGCACCAATATTGAAAAATGGTTAATTGAAACGACTGAAAAGCAGGCAAAGATTGTGGGCATAAAAATGCCCGAAGTCGCAATTTTTCCATCGACTGCGATGAATGCTTTTGCCACCGGAGCCACTAAAAATAAAGCACTGATGGCTGTGTCGCAGGGCTTGCTGGATAAAATGTCGCAAGGTGAAATTGAAGCTGTTGTCGGGCATGAAATGAGTCATATTGCTAATGGCGATATGGTGACTCTAGCGCTAATTCAGGGTGTGGTTAATACTTTTGTTGTGTTTTTATCACGGATTATCGGCCACATTGTTGACCGCGTTATTTTAAAAAATAACCAAGGGCATGGTATTGGTTACTTTATCACTGTGATGGTGGCTCAGGTTGTTTTGTCTATACTGGCATCAACTATTGTGATGTATTTTTCAAGAAAACGTGAGTTTATTGCAGACACAGGGGGTGCTGATTTAGCTGGGCACCAGAATATGATTAATGCACTTAAGCGTCTTGGGCAGGTAGAGCCAGAAGCTTTACCTGAACAAATGGCCGCATTTGGGATTAATGATAAAGGTGGAGTTATGGCCTTATTTTCATCACATCCACCCATCGAAGCAAGAATAGCGGCATTGGAAGAACGGGCTAAAAACAATAATAATAGAAAGCAATAATAGGGGACAGACCACGTTTTAATCCAACGGGGCAAAAGGGGACGGAGGATTAAAATGGGCAGTCATATAAGATTGTGCAAAAAATAATCCCTCCGTCCCCTTTTTTTACATATTGTGTTAAGTTGCAATCACTATGGGTGACTGGGTAATAGTTTGATGTTAAGCACTATTAAAAAATTCTTTGAACAAAATATATCTACAGACCAGGTAGATGATATTGAGCATAAGTTAAAATTGGCAACGGCAGCATTGTTAATTGAGATGATGCAGCAGGATCACCATGTGCATGCAGATGAAAAACAACAGGTAAAAGCCGCTTTAATGGAAAAATTCTCGCTGACTGAGGAGGAGGCGGGTAGCTTATTTAATTTAGCCGAAGCAGAAGCAAGTGATGCGACTGATTTTTATCAGTTTACCAGTCTTATAAATCAGCACTACACAAAGCAGCAGAAAATTAAGGTCATTGAATATCTTTGGAGTATCGCATATGCAGATCAACATTTGGATACATACGAAGAACATATGGTGCGGCGTATTGCTGATTTGATCTATGTGTCTCACAAAGATTTTTTGCAAGCCAAGCATAAAGTCCAAAGCGAACAGTAGAGGTTAGACTACTGAATCAATGGGGTCAGGTATACATTAATCCAATAGCCCTTTCTTTTCTTCCTTTACTCTGTAAGCACCAGGCTAAGTTTTTGTCCGCCGCCCAGTTCTAAAATAAGACTGATTGTCGTAATAAGCCTCATCTGCATTATTTTTATCCCAGCCCGGCATGCCGAGGATGGGGAAGGGCGCAAGGTCTTTGGGTTTTTGTAATATCTCACCGTCTGAAAAGATCGTTGCCAATTGCTCATCGACCCATCGCCATTGTTCTAGCCAGCTTTGGTTGATTATGTTTTCATCGCAATGTAATAAAATGCAGTTGGCGGTCATTCCTATGTAAGGGGTTAGTGCTTTTTCATACATAGCATGCCCAAAGGTGATACAGCGAAACTTCGAGGCAAGCTCAGTACGCCTTTCCCAGAATAATTCCTTCCAACGAAATTCACGGATCAATTCCAGCAAGGAAGGGTCTGAAGATATAATCACGGCGCCGCCTTCATCAAATAACGACAACATATTCTCAATGGGGCTGCGTGCTCCGATATCGCCTCCTTGAGTGATCCGTGCACGTGCATGAGGAATATGAATGGAGTTAATGATGGCCTTGGTCTTGGGGAACATTATCCAGGTGAGGTATTGAAAAAAATCATGCCAGTTCTCAAGACGCGTCTGGATCTCACCCGTCATATAAATTCGTGGGGCATAGTGCTGTTCAAAATGAGAGGGCTTGCCTTCTTGCTCGACAATCTTTAAACACTTCCCCGTTAAGGTTGTGATAGGTGATGATTGCTCATTTAATAATGCTTGAAAGTCAGCCAATTGCGGCCAGTGTTCAAATCCAGAAAACTTATCCGTTAGGGGCGTTAAAGGATCGAATAACGGAGAGCTTAAAGGGAATTGCGGAAACCAATCCGGCAAGGGACTTTTATTCATTATGATACAGCTCAGAGAAAATTAAGTTTCAATGCTGCAATGATTCCCAATGAGATTACCAGTAATAGCCATGGAAGCCAGTGTTGCTTATAAACGACTTGTATCTCGGGCTGACCATCCGGGTTGTTAGCTTTTTCACTACGGCTTTCTTTTTTATGTTTTTTATCTAACTCTCGAACACGTGATTTATATTGTTTCTTGTATTGCTCTATCCCTTTCTGAATGCCCTGGGCAATAAGCCTGGTTTGTTCTTTGGTTTGGCCGGGGCGCTGGGTTCCCCTGGCAATCTCCATCGCTTCTGCTTTGGTTTCATCTGATGGTTTTTGGTTCTTCTGATACTTGGCCATATTCTTCTCAATTATTCCGACGATTCTAATTCGCGCAGGCGTTGTTGTCGTTGTTGCTCTTCGATCATGGCTGCCTCGACAACGTCTAGTACCTCATCCACATCGATGGCTTCTGTGCTTTCCTCAAAATGACCCGTTAGCTCGCTATCCGCGTGTAACTCACCATCCTCATACAGTGCCCAGATTTCCCTGGCGTAACGGCTTTGGAGTAATTCAGGGGCGTACTGGCCGTAGTAGCGGGTCATATTATCGACGTCCCGCGCCAGCATTGACTGTGCATTGTTATTGCCCGCCGCATCAACGGCTTGTGGCAGGTCGATGATCACCGGGCCGTTTTCATCTACCAGCACATTAAATTCTGACAGATCACCGTGCACAATGCCTGCACAGAGCATACGTACGACATATCGCATCACAAGCGCATGGTCTTCCAAGGCCTGTTCAGTAGACATAGACACGTCACCCAGGCGTGGGGCCACTTCGCCCTCTTCTGTAGTGATTAACTCCATCAGCAAGACGCCATCAAGGCAATCGTAGGGCCTGGGAACCCGCACACCGGCATTGGCCAGGCGATATAGGGCATCGATTTCTGCCGTTTGCCAGGTGTCTTCCTGCTGCTTTCGGCCGAATTTGGAGCCTTTTTCCATGGCACGGGCGCGGCGACTATTGCGCACTTTACGGCCTTCCTGGTACAGCACCGCCTGTTTGAAACTGCGCTTCAGCGCTTCTTTATAGACTTTGGCGCAGCGGATCTCGTCACCGCAACGCACCACGTAGACGTCGGCCTCTTTGCCACTCATCAGTCGACTGATGACTTCATCCACCAGGCCACTTTCAACCAAGGGCTGGATTCGTTTAGGTATTTTCATGGCGTTCTTGTACCTTATTTTGGCTTGAAAGGAAATAAAGAATAAATAAGATACTCATTTTAAAGCCTAAAAGTGGCTGTCCGGTTTATTGTGGGGTCTGTTAAGATCCATTCTTTCGTAAAAGCAATTGTGAGCTATGGCCCTTAAATCAACCATCTTCAAAGCCAATCTGAACATCGCAGATATGGACCGTCACTATTATCATGATCATGTTCTGACGATTGCTCAGCACCCTTCAGAAACCGATGAGCGGATGATGGTGCGGTTGTTGGCTTTTGCACTGCACGCTCATGATAATTTACTTTTTGGCAAAGGCCTGAGTACTGATGATGAGCCTGATCTTTGGCAAAAAGATCTCTCCGGTGTCATTGAGCTATGGATAGATATGGGTCTTCCAGATGAAAGGCGTATTCGAAAGGCCTGTGGTTGTGCCAAACAAGTCATTATCTACAGTTATGGTGGCCGTGGTGCCGATTTGTGGTGGGAACAAAACAGCAACAAGTTAAATCGTCTGGATAATCTCAGGGTCTTTAACCTGTCGGTCGAGACCAGTCTGGCACTGGCCAAACTGGCGAGCCGTAACATGCAGTTACAATGCACCATTCAGGACGGGCAAATTTGGATAGCGGACATGGATGATAGAATTGAACTCGAACTAAATGTACTCAAACGATAATTTGAAGGGTCGTGACAAATTCTAATACTAACGTTTCTCAATTATTTCCAATCCTTTTTCCGGTTTAATAGTAAACACCGCTATTTCATTCTGCGTGCCGAGCCGTAGGTTAGGGCCCCATAGCCCTGCGCCATCGGTGGTGTAGAGTGCAAAATTCTCCAAAAGGGTGAGCCCCTGAGGGTATTCGTATAACCACTTGACGATGAGCGTGACAGGAAAGATTTGCCCACCGTGGGTGTGACCGCTGAGCATCAGGTCTATGCCATGTTGTTTCGCATCAATAGCGCCGACGGGTCGGTGATAAAGCAGGATGTTGTATTTTTCCGCTTGCACTAACGCTTGTTGTGCCAGTTCAGTGGCGACTTGTTGCGGATCGCGCTTGTCATCGATGCCGATAATGTTGAGCTCTTTAAACTCGGTGCGCTTGCTACGCAGTATGGTGTGGCCCTGTCTCTGCAAAATGTTCAGGATGCGATCCTTGTTGTGGTAGAACTCGTGATTGCCCAGGCTGAATATTACCGGTGGTGAGGTATAGGCGATGGGGGCCAGTTGTGCTGGCGTGTAACTGGCGCTGTCTACCTGGTCGCCGGTGTTCAATATGATGTCTACGTCGTAGCTGTCGATAGCCTGTTGCATCGCCTGGGCAACTTTTTCTACGTGGCTGGGGGGTACCGAGCCCAACTGTACATCACTAATATGTAGCAGTTGATAGGTTTGGCTCACTTTAGGGCTGGTAAGGGTGAAATGGTTGATAACGATGTCCCGGTGGAACTGCAACCACGCATAGCCTGTGAGTATTATCGAACCCGTTAGTACACCGATTGCTACCCGTTTTTTGTATAGCTGATAGAGTGTCCAGGGATTGTATTTGCCCTGACAAAAAACCAGGTAGCGATTACCTGTTCTGCTTAGTAGTAACAGGGCATCCAGAAGTAGTAGCCAGGGCAGGATGAGTACCAGCCAGCCGATCTCATAAAACATGGCCCTTGATAGCCAGCCAAGGCTGGTGACTTCTATCGCTCTTGATAGATAAGCGAAGCCGATAATCGTCAGGGTGATGAGCAAAGAAACCCATACACCTTTGCGGGCCTTGATGTTGAACATCTGGAATAAGCGCACGGTGAAGTATCCGTGCATTAGCCACAGTATGCCGGTGAAGTTGAGAACAAAAAGGCTGACTTGTATCTTGGACATGTTGTTATTTTAGAAGAACAATAGGGGAGAGGATAGGCTATCCCTGCTTACTGTGCTATCAAACCACTGAACTTTCGTTGGTACTCCTGGGCGAGCTCCGATTGTGAAGGTTTTAGCATACTGATGACAGAATTTAATCCCTCCGTCCCCTTTTTTTCGGTCCTATGACAAACGTCAATATCAGCAAACTGAAGAGAGTGGCCAGGTGAAGCATCTGGCCTATATCTGGTAATTTGGTATTAATGGTTTTGTGCATACTTCTCAGTATAACGTTGATGGTTTCCACGGGGAATAGTCGTAACATATTGAATATATGAAAAAATAAGCTGGCATCGAAGGTGCGATATAACCGAACAGCAGTGTATACAACTAAATTATATAGGGTTACTATCATGTGACATTGTTAAAGAATTACACTTCATATGGATATGTTTACCCTGTTATGGTGATCGCTAATGAAGCTGGCCCCTAAGCTTACACTTGGTTATGTCGTTTCTGCACTACTGGTAATTGTTGTAGGTGCTGTCAGTTATCGCGCTGTTGTGGAAGTCGAAGTCAAGCGAGAGCGGATCGTCTCCACTGTCCTCCCTAACCTGCAGCTCCTCAATGAGATTGAAACCGCGGGTGTCCGTATCATGGCGATTTCAAACGAATTGATATGGATGCATGCTTATTCTGCGGATAAATCGCAATCTGAAGATTGGGAAGCGGAGCTGGTAGAGCTACAGGAAGATGCCCTGGATCCCTATGATGCAGCGATCTCGCAGTATCGAAAAATTGCCGAAGATCTTGTCAGTCACGAAATTATCTTTGTTGAACCCATCGAGGAGTGGGGAGAGAGAGTCAAGTCCTCAAGTTTGCACCTGATCGAACTACAACAGATGGGCGCCACCCTTGCAGAACTGAATGATGTTCGGAAAGAGATGGAGGTGAATGAGAAGGGTTTCATGACGGCACTTGAAACGGCGAAAATGCATGAGGCGGCAGAACTGGAAAGTGAGACGGATATCCTCCAGGCGGAATTGGAAAAAACGCTTCAAACAATCGTCATCGGGAGCGCCATCGCCTGTCTAACCGCTTTGTTTCTGGGTCTGTTTTGGGCTCATAAAATCAGTCGCCCCATCATTGCCCTGGAGAATGCGGCGAAGGCTCTGGGCGAAGGTGATGTGAATGCCCGGGTCAACATTAACACCCGGGATGAAATCGGCAGTCTGGCCCGGTCATTTAATGCCATGGGTGATGCCCTGGGCAATGCCGCTGCCGTTTTTGAGAATACCAGTGAGGGTGTGTTGATTACCGATAAGGATGCCAACATCACAGCGGTCAACAAGGCCTTTGAACTCATCACGGGTTACCAGGAGCATGAGGTACTGGGGCAGAATGCACGCATCATTAAATCCAACAAGCATGACAAGGCATTTTATAGGGATATGTGGGGAAGCATTATTGATAATGGCATGTGGCGTGGTGAGATCCTGAACCGAAACAAGAAGGGTGATGTATTCCCGGTGTGGCAGTCCATTTGTGCGATTTATGACAAAGAGCATAATGTGAGTCATTATGTCTCGGTCTTTTCCGACATCACTACGATCAAACAGTCACAGGCACAACTGGATTATCTGGCTTACCATGATCCCCTTACCGGTCTACCTAATCGATTGCTGTTTGAAGATCGTCTTGAGCATGCTATTGAACATGCAAAGCGTGAACAAAATGAGCTTTCAGTATTGTTCCTGGATCTTGATCGTTTCAAAAATATAAACGACAGTCTCGGCCACCCGGTAGGGGATAAACTGTTAACAAAAGTATCAAAGCGTTTAAGTTCACATGTACGACAGGAGGATACAATCGTCCGCCTGGGTGGTGATGAATTTGTTATCATTCTTGAGCGACTGGATACGCGGGAAGATGCTGCTGCTCTGGCACAGAAAATTATCAATGATTTTCACGAGCCATTTGTGATTGACGGGCATAACCTGGCAGTCACCACGAGTATCGGTATCAGCATGTACCCGAGTGATGGTGATGATGTGCCTACTCTGGTCAAGAATGCTGACGCGGCCCTCTATCATGCCAAAGAAAATGGACGGAATTGCTTTCGCTTCTACACCAGTGAGCTGACAACCCATGTTGTCGAAAGGCTGGCCATGGAAAATGCACTTAGGGGCGCCCTAAAGGGTGATCAATTAATCCTCTATTATCAGCCGATTATTTCATTTGAGACGGGTCGTTTGGCAGGTGCGGAGGCGCTGTTGCGCTGGGAGCATCCCGAACACGGTTTGATTTTCCCCAACAAGTTCATTTCGCTTGCTGAAGATACAGGGCTTATTATTTCATTCGGTGCCTGGGTCTTGCAGCAAGCATGTCAACAGGCAAAGACCTGGCTGGATGACAACCACGCGCTGGAAAGAGTCTCAGTGAATGTCTCGGGCCTGCAGATCCAACGCAAATATTTCATCGGTATCGTTAAGGAAGCTCTGGAAACATCAGGTCTGGACGGGCGCCATCTGGAGCTGGAAATCACTGAAAATATGCTGATGCAAAATACTGATAAGGCGGTTGCCATACTTAATGAACTTAAGGAGCTGGGAGTACAGATCTCGATTGATGATTTTGGTACGGGTTATTCGTCCATGAGTTATCTGAAACAGTTGCCTATCGACAAACTCAAAATCGATCAGTCATTTGTACGCGATATTCCGATTGATAGTGATGATAGAGCCATTACGCGTGCTATCACTGCATTGGCCAAGAGTTTGCATTTGAAGGTCGTGGCGGAAGGAATTGAGTCTATCGAGCAGGAGGACTTCCTGAAGAAGCTGGGTTGCGAAGAGGGGCAGGGTTTCCTCTACAGCAAGCCGCTGTGCACTGAAGAGTTCGAGGCCTTGCTGGAAAAGGATGTGAGCTATACGAGCGTGCTGGAAGTATAGGAGTAAAAGGGGACGTAGTAAAAGGGGACAGAGCGATTAAATATTGGCCAGTTGTGAACCCTGCCGTATTAAGTTGTAAGCAATCTCAGGATGAGATTTAACTATGTTCTACATGACACTGGCAAAGGAGTTGCTATGCCAGGACGACCAGGGATGTATCTACCAGGCCACCCCTACCACCTCGTTCAACGAGGGAATAACCGCAAGCCTGTTTCATAGAGCAGGAAACGTCTATCTCCAACACGATGAAAGTGG
>DAOWII010000139.1 GCA_030640985.1 Chromatiales bacterium | reverse complement strand
CCACCGAACAGCCCAACCTTACCACCCTTGGCGAAAGGACAAACCAGATCGATTACCTTAATGCCGGTTTCCAGCAGCTCGGCTGAAGCAGACAGTTCATCGTAAGCAGGTGCTTCACGGTGAATGGCCCAGCGAGTGTCTTCACCAATGTCGCCTTTCTCATCAATAGGCGCACCCAGTACGTCCATGATGCGGCCCAGAGTCTTTTGACCCACGGGAACCGAAATCGGAGCACCGGTATTGCTAACATCAAGTCCACGACGAACACCGTCTGTCGTACCCATCGCAATGGTACGTACCACGCCGTCACCCAGCTGTTGCTGAACTTCCAGTGTCAGATTTACATCAGCAACTGTTAGTGCATCATAGACCTTCGGCATTGCATCGCGTGGGAATTCCACGTCAACTACCGCGCCGATGATTTGTACAATATTTCCTGAACTCATGATTCAGTTCCTCTTAAAAAATTTTAAACTTGTATTAAAACTAATAGCCACGCGCAAACGATTAAGAAACCGCTGCTGCACCACCCACAATTTCGGATATTTCCTGTGTAATCGCTGCCTGCCTAGCCTTGTTGTAGACCAGTTGCAGTTCACCGATAAGGTCGCCCGCATTATCAGAGGCGCTCTTCATCGCCACCATACGAGCAGACTGTTCACAGGCGAAGTTCTCAACCACACCTTGATACACTTGCGATTCCACATAGCGCACCAAAAGGTCAGTTAACACATCCTTCGCTTCCGGCTCATAAATATAATCCCAGTGATGCTTCAACTCATCTTCTGGCTCTTCGACGCTAACAGGCAGTAACAACTCTACCTTTGGCTCTTGAGTCATGGTGTTTACAAACTTGTTATACACCAGATAGAGCTTGTCGATTTCACCATTATCAAAGGCGTCCAGCATAACCTTTACGGTACCGATCAAATCAGCAATGCTCGGTGCATCACCCAGCTGTGTCACCTGCCCACGGATGTCTCCACCCACGCGCTTGAAAAAGCTGCTGGCTTTGGAACCGATGGTACACAGGTCGATACCGGCGCCCTGTGAATCCCAGTCCTTTATCGCCTTAATCGCTTCCTTAAACATATTATTGTTTAAGCCACCGCAGAGACCACGGTCAGATGAAATAATGATGAAACCAACGCGCTTTACAGTCTCACTCTCTTTCAAGTAAGGATGCTTGTACTCAGGATGGGCGTGCGCCAAATGAGAGATAACATTACGCATCTTCTCTGCATAAGGACGCGAAGAAGACATACGGTCCTTCGCCTTACGCATTTTACTGGCGGCCACCATTTCCATGGCACGCGTGATCTTCTGAGTATTCTGAACACTCTTGATCTTGGTACGGATTTCTTTTCCGACTGCCATGATTTAACTCCCCGTTACCAGGTGCTGTTAGCTTTGAACTTCTCCAGCGCATCTTTCATCTGGCTGGCGATGTCATCATTGTAATCAGCAGTATCGTTGATCGTCTTAACCAGGTCAGTGGCACTGGAGTTAATGTAAGCATGCATTGCCGCTTCGAAATCAACAATCTTGTTCACATCAACGTCATCCAGGAAACCTTCGTTGGCAGCAAACAGTGAGAAACCCATCTCGGCAATAGACAGAGGCGAGTACTGAGGCTGTTTCATCAACTCGGTAACACGTTGTCCACGTTCAATCTGCTTACGTGTGCTTTCGTCCAGATCAGATGCGAACTGGGCAAATGCTGCCAGCTCACGATACTGAGCCAAATCAAGACGTACACCACCACCTAATTTCTTGATGATCTTGGTCTGAGCTGCACCACCTACACGCGATACCGACAGACCCGCATTAATCGCAGGACGGATACCGGCGTTAAACAAGTCAGTTTCCAGGAAGATCTGGCCATCGGTAATGGAAATTACGTTGGTCGGTACGAATGCAGATACGTCACCGCCCTGGGTTTCAATGATAGGCAGAGCAGTCAAAGAACCGGTTTTGCCTTTCACTTTACCATTGGTCAACTTCTCAACTTCAGCAACGTTGATGCGCGAAGCGCGCTCAAGTAGACGTGAATGCAGATAGAAAACGTCACCCGGATACGCTTCACGACCAGGAGGACGACGCAACAACAGAGAAACCTGACGGTAGGCCCATGCTTGCTTGGTCAGATCATCATAAATGATCAGTGCATCCTCACCCTTATCACGGAAGTACTCACCCATGGAGCAACCCGCGTATGGAGCAATGTACTGCAGTGCTGCTGAATCAGAAGCGCCTGCGGCAACAATAATGGTATGAGCCAGTGCATCATTTTCTTCCAGCTTACGAACGACGCTAGCAATAGAAGAAGCTTTCTGGCCGATGGCGACATAAATACATTTAACGCCAGTACCTTTCTGGTTGATGATGGCATCAATGGCAACGGCAGTCTTACCGGTCTGACGGTCACCAATGATCAGCTCACGCTGGCCACGACCCACAGGTACCATGGCATCAATGGCTTTCAGACCTGTCTGAACAGGTTCATCAACAGATTGACGGGCGATCACGCCGGGTGCAATTTTCTCGATAGGTGCAGTCAGTTTCGTATCGACAGGACCTTTACCATCGATAGGCACGCCCAGTGAATCGACAACGCGACCCAGCAAGGCTTCACCTACAGGCACTTCAAGAATCTTGCCGGTACACTTTACAGTGTCACCTTCGGTGATGTGCTGGTATGAGCCTAGTACCACCGCGCCGACAGAGTCGCGCTCCAGGTTCAATGCCATGCCGAAAGTGTTGCCGGGGAATTCAAGCATTTCACCTTGCATTGCATCGGACAGTCCATGAACACGTACGATACCGTCGGTCACACTGACCACAGTACCTTCGTTGCGGGCTTCGGTAACAACCTCAAAGCCTTTAATACGCTCTTTAATCAGGTTACTAATTTCTGAAGGGTTAAGTTGCATTTGTTATTCCTCTCGGTGGCGCCGGTTAGCGAGCCAATGCCGTCGTTAATTTTTCAAGTTGGCCCGCGACCGAACCATCAATGACCAAATCACCTGCGCGGATAATAGCTCCGCCAAGCAAGGAGTCGTCAGTCTTGCACGTCAGGGTCACATCTCGACCCAAACGCTTTTTCAGGGCAGCGATAATAGCCTTTTGCTGACTGGCGCTGACTTCAAAAGCAGCAGTGACCTCAGCCTGTACAGTGCTTTCAGCTTCTGCTTTCAGCTCCTCATACTGCGAGGAAATTTCAGGCAGTTCAGCCATGCGACCATTTTCAACCAGAACATTTATCAGGTTACTGGCTTGATCACTTATCTTCTTACCGCCGATCTCGATAAACACCGCCGCAAGGCGTTCCTTATCAACACCGGGGTTTCCGATCAGCTCCTGCATGTCAGCATCACTGGCGATGGCTGCAAATAATTGCAGTGTCTCGGACCAGGATGTCAGGTCTTTCTGCTCCTGAGCCAGGCTAAAAACTGCCTGAGCGTAAGGACGTGCGATTGTGGTTATTTCAGCCATAGCTAAGCCTTAAATCTGTTTTGCCAGATCGTTCAGCAAATCACTGTGTGCATCCGCATTAATTTCACGTTTGATTACCTTGCCAGCTGCGGCCATTGCCACATCAGCAACCTGTGCGCGTAAAGCTTCACGGGCCTGGTTCACTTCACGATCAATCTCAGCTTTTGCGCCATTCAGGATACGCTCGCCTTCAACGCGGGCGTTACCCTTAGCCTCTTCCACCATTTCCGAGGCACGTTTCTGCGCCTGAGCAATGATTTCCGATGACTGGTTCTTGGCTTCTACCAGGGTTTCCTTGGCACGTTTTTCAGCAAGTTGCTGTTCGTGCTGTCCCTTTTCTGCAGCTGCCAGACCATCAGCGATTCGCTTCTGACGTGCTTCCATCATTGCTGACAGGGGGGCCCACATGTAGCGGTTGACCAACCAAACCAGAGCGATGAAAGCTATCATCTGTGCGAAGAGTGTGATTGTAATATTCACGATGTTATTCCTCTTTTGCCTGCTTTAATATTTTCTGAAGGACAATAAATGCCCGGTCAGTAAATTAAAGCGCGCCGATTGCAGCCGCCAGAGCGCCAACGAATGGGTTTGCAAACAGGAACCACATAGCGAATGCCAGAATGATGAAAGGGAAAGATTCCATCAGACCCGCGAAGATGAACATATTGGTCATCAGGGCAGGACGCATTTCAGGCTGACGTGCAATACCTTCCAGAGTCTTTGCACAAATCAAACCCCAACCAATAGCAGAACCCAGACCGGCAGCGGCTAGAATCACACCAACACCAACCGCAGTGGAAGAGTAGATCATTGCAAGCATTTCAGCGTTCATTTATGTATCTCCTAAGCTAATTTAAATCAAATTAAAGTTAAAAATAAAATCTTAATGATCCGTGGTATGCGCCATGCCCAGATAGACAATGGTCAACACCATGAAAATAAAGGCCTGCAAGGTGATTACCAGAATATGGAAAATCAACCAGGCCACATCCAGTACCACTTGTAGTGGGAACCAGATGAGTAAACCAGCACCTATTGCAGCAGCACCACCTAACAACGCAATCAACATGAAGACCAGCTCACCGGCAAACATATTACCGAACAGACGAAGACCCAGACTAAGAGGCTTGGCCACTTCTTCAATGGCTGTCATGACAATATTTGCAGGCACTGCAAATTTACCAAAGGGGTGGAACAGGAACATCTTCAAATAACCACCAAGGCCTTTAACCTTGATGTTGTAGAAAATAGTCAGGATGAATACGGTCAAGGCCATGGCCAGGGTAGTATTCAAATCGGTAGTCGGCACAGCTTTCAGGTAGTGGATTCCGAACCAGCCGGCAATCAGTGGCAACAAATCTACCGGAATCAAATCCATGAAGTTCATCAACCAGACCCAGACAAAGATAGTCAACGCCAGCGGTGCAATCAGTTTATTTTCACCGGGGAAAGAATCTTTGACCGAACCTTGTACAAATTCCAGGATAGATTCGACAAAATTCTGAAAACCACCGGGAACGTCGGTAGCCATATTGCGCGTTACACGCATACCGGTGAACACGATCAAGGCACCCAGAAGCGCACTGATGACGATGGTATCAATATGCCAGGACATGAAACCACCGGTCTCACAACCTGAACCTACGCAAAGATTGGTCAAATGGTGTTGAATATACTCAACTGTACCGCCGCCAGACGAGTTTGCTGCTGCTTCACTCAAAAGACTACCCTCTAAATATCATCGTTACGCGACACTGCTCAATCGAACTTTGCCGCAACCACATACGTTAACTGGGCCAAACCGAAACCAATCAGACATGCCAATGGATCCAGCTTTAGCACTGCCAGTCCAATCGCAAACAGGACCGCCAGTAATACAAATCTTTGTACTGCCCCCAAATAAAGAGTCACCATGCTCTTCTTCGGGTCATGCAAAGCCACTTCACTGGCTCGCGTTACACATCGGCTCAACAGGTACACCAGCACGATGCTGCTTAAAGCACCGTATAGGGCGGCTAGCCCTTGCATCATTCCCTGGAGCACGAGGAAAACTAATCCGCTCACCACACCGGCACTGACTTGTAGAGCAACGATCCTGCGGACCTTGTCAGCGACCCTGTTTGTTGTGATGTCAGTAGAGATCTGGATTACTCAACAATTTATAAACTTTCAACATGCCGCCGACAAAACCAAGGGCACCCAATGCAATCATAAATATGGGCGTGGTTCCGAGCCAGTAATCCAGGCCAAAACCCAATAAAAAACCAGAGATTATCGTCGAGGCCAGTATGTTACCGACACCAATAAGGAGTAATCCCGGGCCTTTTTTACGCTTGGTCATACGACACACCTGCGGTAAAGCAGCGGAATTATAGCCGCAGTTATTGTCATTCGCAAGGATTCATCCATTCTCAAATGGGAAAAAAGCTATTGAAATTCTTGACTATTTTATGTGGTTTAGGATGCCATCCAGCTCATCCAGGCTGTTGTAATGCACTACCAGCTTGCCTTTACCCTTACCATTATCCTGTATGGCTACCCTTGAGCCCAGCCTCTCGGCAACATCTTGCTCCAGACGACGGATATCCGGATCAACCTTGGGCGCAACGGCTGTTTTCTCCGCCGCTGGCTGCAACAGCTTTTTCACTAAGCGCTCGGTTTCACGTACCGACATGCCTCTACTGACCACGGTTTTAGCCGCCTCACCCTGTTTGGCCTCTTCCAGCGCCAGCAAGGCACGGGCATGCCCCATCTCCAGATCACCACGGCCAATCAGGTTCTTCACTTCATCGGTCAGGGTTAACAGCCGTAACAGATTAGAGACTGCGGCACGGGAACGTCCCACGGCTTCGGCCGCCAACTGGTGAGTCATATCGAATTCATCAATAAGCCGTTGAAGGGCATAGGCCTCTTCCAGTGGATTAAGCTGCTCACGCTGAATATTCTCGATAAGCGCCATGGCCACTGCGGCTTCATCGGGCACATCCCGGATCACCGCCGGTATCTCGTGCAAACCCGCCAGCTGAGAAGCACGCCAGCGACGTTCACCGGCAATGATCTCATAACGGCCCGGCTCTGCAATCGGGCGCACCACAATGGGCTGCACCACGCCCTGGGCGCGAATGGAATCCGCTAATTCTTCCAGGGTATCCTGATGCATATCCATACGCGGCTGGTACTTACCCCGCTGGATAATATCTACAGGCAGATTGCGCAGATCACCGTCAGTAGCACCATTAGTCGCTACCGCCGCCGTCGCTGCACTGCCCAATAGAGCATCCAGCCCCTTACCCAGACCACGTTTTTTCTTTGCTGCCATAGTGATTTCCATTGAAAAGCTACTGCCGTAAAGGCAAAGAGAGGGGATTATCTACTGTTGAGGGGGTAAGGCTCAAGCCCAAACCAATAATCAAACCTGGTTTTGCGACTAATCAGCCAACACCCTCCAAACAAAACAGGTGGCAAAATAAGCCAGGCCACGGTTATTTGAACTACAATCTGCCCCTTAGGCCAGGAGACCTGTTTATTATACAATGGTGGCAACTGATCAAAATATAAGCGGAGAGCAATGATGGCAAAAGCAACAGCAAGACACATACTGGTTGAAAGCGAAGAGCTGTGTAACAACTTAAAATCCGAGATTGAAGGCGGCAAAGATTTCACCGAGCTGGCCAAAGAGCATTCAACATGCCCTTCAGGTCAGCAGGGCGGAGAGCTGGGTGAATTTGGACCAGGCATGATGGTGCCTGAATTCGATGAGGTGGTGTTTTCTGCACCTGTTAATGAAGTGCAAGGCCCGGTACAGACCCAGTTTGGTTATCACCTGCTGGAGGTGACGAGTCGTACTGAATAATCAGATCACTGATTTAATTCACTGACTTAAAAGTAAAGGCCAGCCTGTAAGGTTGGCCTTTTTTAAAGAGCATTCGGAAAATAATCCAATGGAGCCAGGCCCCTTTAAGTCATCCTCTTCCTGACGCTTTATTTAGCGCCCTGACGAATCCACTCACGAATCAACATAATTTCTTTATCACTGACTCGCGCGCCTTGTGGAGGCATCCTCACACGTCCATTTTTTCCTGGCACGATACTCATGATAATCAAACCCTTATCGGGCTGACCCGGCACAACTGCGAATCCCGTTTTACCACCCTCACGAATATTTTCAACGCTATCAAGTCTTAACTTCCCTTTCGGAAACCATCCCTCATGACACTGTATGCAGTATTTATCAAAGACAGGTTTTATTTGCGAATTAAAACTCACTGCCTCATCTGCGGCGATAACGGAAAAGGACACTAACATTAATATAAAATAGAGTATTGTTGAATTTTTCATTTTAGACAGGTATCACCTTCGATTACAAAAAAATTAAGGACGCGCCCCTTTATCCTTAATGGCTGGTTTATTCTTTTATAAAACAACCATCGCTGACAACAAACCGATCAGTCCACCAAAGACACCACCCCAAACAACTAACCAGCCCAGGTGTTGTTTTATCATCTGCTGAACCATTTCTTTCACCAACTGTGGTGTGAGCTCCTCCAGACGTGCATCAATGATCTCTGCAACTTTCGCTCGAATATCAGCCATCACTTCGGGCTGATCAATCTCCTCTTGAAGCAGTTGATTAAATGAATCTTTTTCAGATATCTCGACAATCGATTCCTTCATGCCGACCATAAAGGGTTCTTTTAAAGGCGTTAAAGCGTCGACTCCACCTAACATACCCAACATACCGCCAAACGATGAGTTCATAATGACTTCGACCAATTTATCAAACGAAGGTGAAAAGTCGACTTTCTCAATCACAGGCCCAAGTTGCATATGGGTTTTAGTCGCACCACCTGATACAAAACGGTCGATATTCTCTTGCGTAAAGAACTGTTCCATCATCAGCGTTTTTATGGCGGTTTTAAATTCTTCAAAACGCGCAGGAATTACTCCCGAGCCGACCAGGCCGGGCACCTTTTCAAACAGCATGTGAACGGCCAGCCAATTGGTTAACGCACCCGACAAGGCAAACAGACCAATCATCATAATTAAATCATCGTGCAAGCCCCAACCTAAAGCAAGAACAGTGGTAGCAATCAGATTTGTTAGAACACTTTTATTCATTTATTGATGTCTCTTTTTAAT
>DAOWII010000045.1 GCA_030640985.1 Chromatiales bacterium | reverse complement strand
GCTACACGCGTGATGATTACGCTGAAGTCGTCGATAAAGGGATAGAAGATAAACGTACCAAACCAGAAGATCGCGAAAGCGCCTTTGGCGGTTTCAGGTTTGCCGAGTTTAATACCGACGAAACGGGTGATACAAGTTGTTGGACAAAAGCGCAAACCTATCTTGCCCTTGGAAACACCTTGCATGTATTAGCCCGCCTTAGAATTGACTCCACTCCTCTGGAAGGCATTGATATTAATTTAGTCAACGAAGAGTTCAAAGAAGAACTTGATGGCTACCAGTGCGACGTGGCTTTGGCTATCGGGTATCATCATCCCGAAGAGGACTACAATGCAAAACTCCCTAAGTCACGACTCAGCCTCGATAAAATTTTAGTGCGAATATAAGTCGGGCAGTTGCACCTTCGAATTTCCAAGACCCGGGTTTCGCTTTGCTCTACCCAGGCTACAAGTTCTCAGACGTACTCTCTACTTCCTACCCCTACTCCCCCTCACCCTCCCCCGCAAATGCTTCCAGCTTATGCCGCATGCGCCGGACATGCCCACCGGACCAATAAAGCTTCCCGCAGTTGGGGCAATAAACGCCCCTGTCGCCGCCCTCGCGGATATTGTCCGGCAATTGCGCCTGTTGCTGTGCGTTGGTCTGAATAAGAAGAGTGTTGCACAGCAGGCAACGGCTAAAGGGCTTATAGAGCCAGTTGAGACCAAGCCGGGATGATAACTCCTGCACACACTCGGTGAGCGTGTTGGCCTGGAGCACCATCACATGCTCACTGGCGTTTTTAAACTCAGCCATTTTTCTATCACGGGTAATGAGCAAGCGATGTTCACTTCGGGCCAGTTCAATGAGTTCCCGATCAGGGCTACCCGGTATTGCGATTAAAGTGTCATAACCGGCAGTACGCAACCAGCGGCCCAGCCCCTGCAACATTTCATCGCAGAGAAAACGGTATGGTTCAGTCTGTTTTTGACCATCCGTAGCTGACATGGGTGATATGTCCTGTTAGTTAGAAATTAATGTTATTCGTATTGATCACATTTCACATCATTACAAATCTATAATAATGGTGGTTTTCACCCTCCCGTTGGTGCAGCCGAGCATCGCAGTTATTTTGAGATGAAGTGAGCGTTGTCTGAGCGCAGCGAGTTTCGCGAGCGCTCAAAATAACGAGAAGCGGAGGGAAGTCCGAAGGACCCAGCCTCCGGGTGGCCTTTCTTTTGGTTCCGTTTTCTTTGGCCAAGCAAAGAAAATGAACCCGCCCATCAGGGGCGGAACCACCGGCATGTTATAGCTAATTAACTAAAGTTATCTCGGACGCAACGTAAAGAAAACCCCAAAACCCAAAATCAACCCTCATCCCCCGGCCTCCGATACCAAAACTGACACAAAGATCGAAACCGAACAAAAACAGGAAAGAACATCATCATAAAAAGCACTCCGATGATCTGCCAGTGTGAGTACCACTGAATCTTTCGCCCCGAGGAGAGTATCGGCGGTGTGGAGAGGATGCAAAAATCCATCGCCCTTTTCTTTCCCCAGCGACGCAATTGTCGCGACAACCATATCTCTTCACTGGCATAGACCTTCTCATTAAAACCACCGATATCCTCGAAAGCATCACGACGGCAAAAAATAAAACAACCTGCAGCCCATTTCATTTTACGGGATAACCAGTTCCAGTAATGAATTACCCATGTGAAATATTTCGGGGGCTCTGAATCAAAGGCAACGGTTACCCCTCCACCACAATAGTTTCCCGTTTCGAGTTGCGCCACTGCTTGCTGTACGTGCTCTGGTGTCACGTGGGTATCGGCATCAAGGAAAAGTAGAAATTGCCCTCTGGCATGTCTGGCACCGGTGTTTCTGGCGCGTGCAATCTGGTTGTAAGGTTCAAACACCACCTTCACTCCCATTTCCTCGGCAATAGCTGCCGTGTCATCACTGGAGTTGTTATCAACGACCAGGATCTCAGAAGAACAGGATAACGATTGCAAAGCAAGCTGTAGCTGCCGAAGTGTTTCAGCTAGATATAACGATTCGTTATAGGCAGGAATAACGACTGTGACTAATGGTGCTGATTGGGAGTTCAAACGGATAGGTAAACATTGCTTGGCTTAAAAGAGAAAATCAACGATACGCTAAATGCGTTTGATTTTCTATGTTTATAGCCTGGTCGTAATTGAATGACTTGGGGCGTAGCACTTTTTATCTTTCAAACCGAGGTAATACTGGATAGGACACCAGCTAATGATAGCGGTAATGATGGGAAACAGTGCTACCAGCCCCCAGATGAAATATTCATACTCCAGGGTTAATAAGACATAAAGCGCGATAGCAATGCCAAATAGCAGACGAAAAGTGCGATCGGTGCGTGAGATATTCCTTTCCATGACCCAGCTCCTGAGATAAAAGTGTGATGCAGCTCACACTAAAAGTTAGACCAGGATCACAGAAATGGCAAGTACCCCAATAAATCCCCAAAGCCCCAAACCAGAGTACCATTGATCAGCAACAGTAGTCCGCAGCGTCCACTGGCCCAGATATCGGTATCATTGGCACGCAGGTTAGGGAATGTCTTGGATTCCAGCTTGGTGGCCCAATCATGGGTAAACTTGGCTTCCCAGCTGAGCTGACGCTGTTTGAGCCGCTTGCTATTTTCAATGATCTGCGTTGAAGTCAGAATAATACCTAGCACCACCACCAGGGAACCGGAACGGGAAAACCAGGACCAGTCAGATGTTTTAAGGCTTATATAAAGACCAAAAAGCATCACTAATAATGCTGAGAAATACCCACGTCGACTATTAAAATATATTCTCACCTAATACTTAGCCTCACCATAAACAAACAGAAATCTATCATTAATAATTAATGCATAAGTCATTCATAATGACTGGCACTTAACAGCGACTGCGTATAAGGATGCGCGGGAGCTGCAAATACAGATTCTGTCTCCCCCTGCTCCACCACTTTTCCATTATGCATCACCATCATGCGATGAGCGACAGCCCTAATCACTTTTAGATCATGGGAGATGAATAAATAACTCATTTGATAACGCTGTTGTAAATCACGCAACAGGGCTAGCACCTGTTTCTGCACCGAGACATCCAGCGCGCTGGTGGGCTCATCCAGCAGCAATAATTTCGGTTGCAGGATGATGGCACGGGCGATGGCAATACGCTGCCGCTGACCACCAGAAAACTCATGAGGATAGCGCTCCAGTACCTCCGCACTCAAGCCCACTTCTTCCAGTACTTCACACACCCGCTCTCGACGCTGCGATTTATCCAGCTCAGGGAAGTGAATTTTCAAGCCCTCGCTGACGATTTTATCCACCGTCATACGCGGTGACAGAGACGAGAAAGGATCCTGAAAAACCAGTTGAAAGTCTTTGCGTAAAGGCCGTAGTTGTCTGCCATGTAATTGATCAAGCTGATTATCATCAAAGCTTATTTCGCCGCTACATTCCTGCAGGCGTAACAGACATCGACCCAGAGTCGATTTACCGGAGCCAGACTCACCGACGATGCCCAGGGTTTCGCCGGGCTTGAGTGTCAGACTGACATCGTCAACGGCAACCACTTCGCCACGTTGGCGACTGAGCAGACCTGATTTGATCGCAAAACGACAATTGAGATTGATTGCCTCCAGTATGTCCTCACGTTTTGCAATTTCCTTCAGTTCATCGTTGGCCAGCAATGGGTGTGGCTCACTATTAATAAGCTCCACGGTGTAGGGATGTTTTGGCTGCGCAAACAGTTCATCCACGGTTGCTTCTTCCACCACTTTGCCTTCGCGCATCACATAAACACGTTCACTGAAATTCTTCACCAGGTTCAAATCATGGCTAATCAATAAAATGGCCATGCCAAACTCTTGTTGCAGCTCATCCAGCAAGGCCATTATCTGCTGTTGAATCGTAACATCCAGGGCCGTTGTGGGCTCATCAGCAATGAGCAGCTTTGGCTTGCACGCAAGTGCCATGGCAATCATCACCCGCTGGCGCTGGCCACCGGAAAGCATGTGTGGAAAGGCATCAAACCGATTTGCTGCATCGTTAATCCCCACACGCTCCAGCAAACTGATCATTTGTTCAGTGGCCGCAGCCTTGCTTAAACCTTCATGAAGCATCAGTGGTTCGATTAGCTGCTTGCCGATGGGATAAACCGGATTCAGTGAAGTCATCGGCTCCTGGAAAATCATGGCAATTTCCCGCCCCCGGTACTGGCGAAATATATGCTCGTCTGCTTGAAGTAGATCCTCTCCCTGATAATAGATCTGACCAGTTTCATATTCCGACAGTGCTTTTTCG
>DAOWII010000136.1 GCA_030640985.1 Chromatiales bacterium | reverse complement strand
CAGTATAACCGAGCTGTACCTGAAAGCGGGCACGGGTTGGGCTGTTGAGGGCTGTTTCAAAAAATGTATCGTTTTCCACCCGGTAGATGAGCATTTGCTGTTGGGTGTCATAATACCACTGGTAACCGGCTATTTGCGCAGGATCGGGGCCATTCAGTTCGCCTAGATAACTGGTAGGAATTTTATCCATTAATTTCATGGGGTTGGTTTTGTCCAGGGCAGCGACACTATCCAGCCCCTTTCTCATTACGCTGATGGCCACCTGTATGCCAAGAGCGCTCTTCAGGCTTCCAACCATATATTCCATGGCACTGCGTTCTGCGCTGATGCGTAACTCCCATATTCGCAGGGTGGCGACCCAGACAAAAATTAGTATCAGGATTACGACAAACGTTATTTCTAAGGAACTTGCACCAAATTGTCGTGAAAGGTGTCGAACTTGATGAATTTTCGTTGAGGGGGAGGGCTTTGTCTGTACTCTCATAGCGTCTAGCTACGGGCCAATTGACTGATGTCCCACATGGGCAGGAATACCGCCAGAGCCAGGATCAACACCAGAATACCTACGGCAACTATAAGAATGGGCTCGATGGCTGAACTGAGGTTTTTGAGTTCGTAATCTACCTCGCGTTCATAAAATCCGGCCACTTCGTCCATCATTTGATCCACGGCGCCGGTCTCTTCACCTACGGCCATCATCTGCAATACCAGCGGGGTGAAAAGGCTGGTGGTGGCGGCAGTGTGGGTAAGAGTATCGCCGCGTTCGATTCCGTTGCGCATGCTGAGCACCCGGTCGGTGACGTAGTCATTGTCCACCGCTTTGGAGACCACGGTCAGCGCCTGGATAAGTGGTACACCGGAACGAGTGGTCATGGCAAAGGATCGGGAAAAACGCGACAGGGTGGCACGTAGAATGATGCTGCCGATAATCGGCAGACGAAGTTTCTGCCTGTCCCATTTGTAACGACCCTTGTCGGTATTGATGTAATAGCGTACACCTGTAATGGCGATAATGATGGCGGCCAGGATCAGATACCAGTTATTGACAGTAAAGTCTGAAACGCCAATAAGTAATTTGGTTTGCCAGGGCAACTCGGCATTCATGCTCTGAAATACTTTGCTAAAGGCAGGAATGACTACAGTATTGATGATACCGATGGCAATGACGATAGCTACAATGACAAACGATGGGTAACGCAGGGCAGACTTGACCCGGCTGCGGGTATCTCGATCCAGCTCCAGGTATGTGGAGAGTTGCAGGAAGGCCTCATCCAGTTTACCGGTATTTTCGCCCACCTGTATCAGGCTGACCATTAGCTGGGAAAAGATTTCCGGGAAACTGGCCATGGATTGCGACAGCTCTCGACCGGACTCAAGTTCCCCTGCCATTTTGCGCAGGGTGTCACTCAACATAGGGTTCTTGGCAGTATCGGCCAGGCCGTTAATAGCCTGGATGATGGGAACACCTGAGCGACTCAGGGTATACATCTGCCGGCAGAACAGGATCAGATCATCGGCGGCGGGTTTACCTGTGCCCAGTCGTTGGCCAAGTTCTTCGAGGATATTTTGTTTAGGCTGAACTTCGTCGATCTGGATAGGGGTGATACCACTATTCAGTAACTGGGTGGCGATGCCATCGGCTGATGTACCCTCTATTTCACCACTAATAGAGTCTCCACGGCTATTTCGTGCCTTGTAGTGAAACTGAGCCATCAGTGTGCCGCAACCGGTTCTATAGTATCTGACAGACCTTCACTATCACCGGCAATGCGTAACACTTCCTCCAGGCTAGTGATACCCTGTAATGCATAATCAAGGGCATTTTGGGACAGGGAACGGAAATCAGGATTTTCTCGCGCGGCATTTGCAAATTCTGCGGTATCTCCCCGGCGTAGGGCATCGGCGGTGGCATCATCAATTTCAAGTAATTCAAAGACACCAATACGGCCGCTATAGCCGGTGTTGTTACAGTGTGGGCAACCAACGCCGTGTTTAAATTGAATACCGCTGGTATTGCTGGTGGTGCTCTTCAGCCAGGCATTTTCATGGGTGTTGGGTTGGTAGTCGGCTATACAGCTTTCGCAGATTCGCCGAATTAGCCTTTGGGCAAGCACGGCTTCCAGTGCCGTCGCCACCAGATAGCCCTCGGCACCCATATCGATAAGACGAATGGCGGTACTGATGGCATCATTGGTGTGCAGGGTGGAGAGTACCAGGTGACCGGTGATGGCGGCGCGTAGACCAATCTCGACGGTTTCCTGATCACGCATTTCACCAATCAGAACAATATCTGGATCTTGACGTAATGCGGTGCGTAATACTTTGGAAAAGTTGAGGCCAATTTTAGGCTTAACCTGTACTTGATTGATTCGTGGCAAATGATATTCCACTGGATCTTCCACGGTGATGATCTTTTTTTCCGGGGCATTGAGCTCATTTAGGGCACCATAAAGCGTGGTGGTTTTACCGCTGCCGGTGGGGCCGGTAACCAGCAACATGCCGTGAGGTTTGTGGATATTGTTCCGGACGCGCTGCAACAGATCAGCGGGAATACCCGTCTTCTCCAGATCCAGTATGCCACTGGACTGGTCCAGCAAACGCATGACCACTGATTCTCCAAACTGTATAGGCATAGTGGAAATACGTACATCCACGCTACGCCCCTTAACCTTAATGTTAAAGCGGCCATCCTGAGGCAGTCGTTTCTCGGATATATCCAGGCTGCCCATCAATTTGAGACGTGATACCAGGGCACTGGAAATGCGTTTTTCCTGCATCACTTGTTCGTGCAGAACACCATCAATACGCTGACGAATACGCAATACGCTCTCATCGGGCTCTATATGGATGTCAGAGGCACCGATCTGGATAGCATCTTCAAAAATAGTTTGCAACAGTTTGACCACTGGGGCTTCGCTAACATCGGCCCCTTCGGCAATGGCGGCCAGGTCAAAGTCGGTATCAGAAAGCTCTTCATTGAGTTCTTCGGCGAGGTGGGTAATTTCATCGGTACGTCGGTAGACCGTGTCGATGGTTTTAAGAAGCTCTGATTCTCGGACTACCGCACGGTTAATAGGGCGCTTCAGTACCTTGGCAAGCTCATCGTAAGCAAAGATGTCCGTGGGATCGGCCATACCGATTAATATGGCATCCTTGCTGTCATCCAGGGCAATTACACGGTAACGGCGGGCGAGGGTTTCGGGAATAATCCGGATGGTATCGGGTTTATATTTATAGTGTTTGAGGTCAATAAACGGGACTTGTAGTTGACGGGATAGAAACTCCATCAATTGTTCTTCACTGATATAACCCAGAGCGATCAGAGCCCGCCCCAGTTTGTGACCGCTTTTTTTCTGTTCCTTAAGCGCTGTTTGCAGCTGTGTTTCGGAAATTATTTTATGCTCGACCAGTACGTCACCGAGGCGGAGTTTAGTTCGTGGTTGCATAGAATTAATTAGGCTCTTTATAAGGTTTTATGCCTCTAAGGATTACAGAAGCATACAAAAAGTCAAAACTTAATGCCTGGTATTCATTATTTATTTAATGTCAGTGTGCCCACCAGCTGAGAAATTGACGTGAGTTCGTGGCGTTTCAGGTAATCGACGATACCTTTATTGATTTTGTTGCAGACCAGCGGATCGTAAAATAAGGCAGTGCCGATGCCCACGGTAGTGGCGCCGGCAATGATAAATTCCAAAGCATCTTCGGCGGTACAAATCCCACCCTGGCCAATAATTGGAATATTGTGATCCCGCGCTACCTGGTAGACCTGATGCACTTTTAGCAGAGCGACAGGTTTAATGGCTGGTCCGGATAGTCCGCCCTGATTATTGCCGAGGATGGTGGTGCGCTGTTCGACATCAATGGCCATGCCCATCAGGGTATTGATGACGGCAAAGGCATCGGTACCCGCCTCGATACAGCGGCGTGCATTTCCGGCAATATCGGTCTGGTTGGGCGAAAGCTTGGTGATGATTGGTTTGTCGGTAACGGCACGCACGGCTTCCACCACCCTGGCGGACATCTCCGGGTCATTACCAAAGGTCACCCCTCCCTCTTTAACGTTAGGGCAGGAGATATTGATTTCCATGGCGTCAATGGGTGAGTTATCAAACAGCCGTGCCACCTCGGCATATTCCTCAATAGTAGAGCCGGAAATGTTGGCAATAAAACGGGTCTCTTCAAAATCCAGTGCGGGCAAAATCTCGTCAACAACATGGTGGGTGCCGGGGTTTTGCAGGCCTATGGCGTTGAGCATACCCATGGGCGTTTCGTAAACCCGGTGCGGAGCATTGCCGGGTCTGGCCTCCAGTGTGGTGCCCTTGAGACACACGGCCCCTACATCCCGATTGGAAAAGCCCTTGATCCGAGTGTATTCTTCACCAAAGCCCACGCAGCCGGAAAGTAATACTAATGGCGTGTTAAAATTCAGGCCACAGAAGTCAACGGCCAGCATGCTCTTATCTTTTTCATTCATAAGAACAAGATACAAGATAAGGCCATGAGGTTCAACGAACCGAATGGTCATCCTAGGGATTGGTTAAAAGCTAAAAGATAACTAATAGACAGTAAGCAGGGTTTAATATTCGATTATGTTTCATGTCGTTTTGTTTCAACCAGAGATTCCGCCCAACACGGGTAACATCATTCGCCTATGTGCCAATACCGGGGCTAGTTTGCATCTGATCCGACCTTTGGGTTTTGAGCTGGATGACAAGCGTATGCGCCGCGCCGGGCTGGATTACCATGAATTTGCCGCTGTGCAGCTCTATGATGACCTGGAAAGCTTTATACAAAAAATACGCCCAGGCCGTATTTTTGCGTGCTCAACAAAAGGTAAAACAATTTATAGTGAGACGATCTTTGAACCAGGTGATGCCCTGTTGTTTGGGCCGGAAACGCGCGGTTTGCCAGTGTCAGTACTTGAATCGCTACCGGAAGAACAGCGGCTTTGCATTCCCATGCAGGCAGGGAATCGTAGTCTGAACTTGTCTAATTCTGTGGCAGTGATCCTTTATGAGGCCTGGCGGCAGCAGAGCTTCATTGGCTAGGTGCGCCATAGCATTTTCCAGTTGGCGACTGGTATTGTCGTTGCAGGTGGCTGATGGCCATGTTTTTTCTTCGTGGATCGGTTGTAAGGATAATAAATGTATTCCAGTATGGTTTTGCCATACTGCATTTACCTAATCGTTCAAAACTTTGAGCTACATTCCAGTGAGCATAAGGACTGGAGGGTTGGGTCTGTACCAGCTCCAGAAAATACGGATGGGCTTCAGCGTAACGTTGCTGAAGAAGAAAGAGCTCGCCCAGATAAGAGAGTAAGTTATGTTCTGAGGCCCCGGCAAGCTCATAGGTTTCTTTTAGTCGCTGTTCTGCAAGTTCAAAGTTACCCAGACGCATATGCGCAAGGCCCAGTATTTTAAGCGTCAGGGGATCGTCCGGCTTGATTTTTTTGGCCTGCATCACGATTTCCAGGCCTTCATGTAATAAGCCTGCCTCAATCTTGTAAAAAGCAAGATTTGCCCGCGTTCTTGCGGAACCCGGTGCATTATCCAGAGCACTTTCAAGCAGAGTAATTTCATTTTTCCACTGAGGGATGCGCTGCATGGTGGAGAAGATGCAGAAGGCGAGGAACGAGAAGGCGACCAGGGTCGTAATAATGGCCGTGCGTTGCTTGAATTGCCAGGCGGCGGTGATGCCAAAGGTAGCGAGGGCGGCCAGAGCGACGGAGGGCAAATACATCCGATGCTCAAAGATGATTTCCAGAGGCATGACGGAGCTTTCGACGGCCAGAGTCAAGGGTAACCAGAGCAACAAAAAACCAAACAGGCGATAGTTTT
>DAOWII010000200.1 GCA_030640985.1 Chromatiales bacterium | reverse complement strand
GCTGAGCGCGAGATTTCGCTGAAAAGTGGCACAGCGGTGTTGAGTGCTTTGCTTGCTCAAGGGGTGAAGGCTCATGGCGTGGATATGCAGGCCACCGGTGGCGACATGCTCGGCATGCTGGGGCAGCTCAAGCTGGAAGGTTTTGATCGTGCTTTCATCATCTTGCATGGCCGGGGCGGTGAAGACGGCGTGTTGCAGGGGGCGCTGGAAATACTGGCTTTGCCCTATACCGGCAGCGGGGTACTGGCTTCAGCACTGGGTATGGATAAATTGCGCAGTAAACGCATCTGGCAGGCGGCGGATCTGCCAACACCTGGATATGAAATGCTCACTGAGACGAGTGATCTTACAGTGATTGTTGAACAGCTTGGTCTGCCATTAATCGTCAAACCCATTCACGAAGGTTCCAGCTTTGGTATGAGCAAGGTGGAACGTGCAGAGGATCTACACGCTGCATGGAGTCGTGCCGCTGAATATGACAGTGCCGTCATGGCGGAGCAGTGGATAGCTGGGGACGAGTACACCGTTGCTATTCTGGGTGAGCAGGCTCTTCCCGCTATCTGTCTTGAGACTCCCCATGATTTTTATGACTTCCAGGCTAAATATGAAGTCGACAGTACCCAATACTACTGTCCTTGCGGCCTGTCGGTCGAAGATGAGAAAACCTTACAAGCATTGGCATTACAGGCCTTTGATGGTGTGGATGCCTGGGGCTGGGGGCGTGTGGATGTGATGCGTGATCAACAAGGGAAGTTCTGGCTCATTGAGATCAATACCGTTCCCGGCATGACCGATCATAGTTTGGTACCTATGGCGGCGAAGGCGGCAGGTATTGATTTTGAAGCGTTGGTTTGGTGCATCCTGGAAAGTAGTTTCAGGAGCGTTGAATAAATGGCTAAAAGACAACAGGCACGAACCAAAAAGCGCGTACAGAAATCACGTCGGATCACCGCGCCCTGGTTGGGGCCGCTGGTGCTGGCAATGATGATTGTGACGAGCCTGGCCGGTGCTGCGTACTGGCTGGGTCAACCGGAAAATTTACCGGTCAAGAATGTGCGCATTCAGGGGGAATTAAAATATGTGCAGCAAGATGAATTGCAGGTGGCTATCGCTAAACATGTGCAGGAGGGATTTCTCGGTATGGATGTAACGGCAGTGCGTGAGGCGGTTGAAACTCAGCCATGGGTGAAGCGGTGCTCGGTGCGTCGCACCTGGCCCAGTACGTTGGTATTGAGCATTACTGAGCAGAAAGCAATAGCCCGTTGGAGGGATAGTGGGCTTGTAAATGCAGAAGGTGAATACTTCCAGCCCTTGAAAAGCAGTATTCCTGCAGGTTTACCGGAGTTGAGTGGTCCAAAGGGCACCGCTGTTGCGGTAACGGCACATTATCGTGCGTTGCAAAACAGTCTGGCCCCGTTGGATTTGTCGGTTTCGAACCTGTCTATGGATTCACGCCGAGCCTGGCGTATGCAGCTGGATAACGGCATGAAGGTGCTGCTGGGACGAGATGAATCTGCACCAAGAATAAAACGTTTTATACAGGTTTATCCGAAAGTGCTAGCACCTCAGTTTGATGCCGTTTCTCAAGTGGACTTGCGGTACACAAATGGTTTTGCGGTGGCCTGGACTGAAGCCAGAGGGTTGTCTCTGAACCCGTTCCCGGATAAGTCTTTGGGCACACCTGATTCTTCGTTTAGGGGATAGATATATGTCAAAGAAATCAGAAAAGAACTTAATCGTCGCGCTGGACATCGGCACCTCCAAGGTGGTGTCTATTGTCGGTGAAATAAAAGCAGACGGAGGAATCGAAATTATCGGTATCGGTAGTCATCCTTCCCGTGGTTTAAAAAAAGGGGTGGTGGTTAATATCGAGTCAACGGTTCAGTCCATCCGCCGGTCGGTGGAAGAGGCAGAGTTGATGGCGGGCTGTCAGATCCATTCAGTCTACGCGGGTATCGCCGGCAGTCATATCCGCAGCCTTAACTCCCACGGCATTGTCGCCATTCGCGATAAAGAAGTCGGCCCCAGTGATGTGGAGCGGGTCATCGATGCCGCGCGTGCCGTGGCTATTCCCGCGGATCAGAAAATACTCCATATCCTGCCCCAGGAATTCATCATTGATAACCAGGAAGGTATTCGTGAACCGGTGGGTATGTCCGGGGTACGCATGGAGGCCAAGGTGCACATGGTGACGGGTGCGGTGAGTGCGGCACAGAATATCGTCAAGTGTGTGCGGCGCTGCGGATTAGAGGTGGATGACATCATTCTGGAGCAACTGGCCTCCAGTTATTCGGTGCTCAGTGATGATGAAAAAGAACTTGGTGTATGTCTGGTGGATATCGGTGGCGGCACTACGGATATCGCGGTATTTACCGAAGGCGCGATACGTCATACCGCAGTGATCCCCATTGCGGGTGATCAAGTGACCAATGACATTGCGGTAGCACTACGCACCCCGACCCAGCATGCCGAAGATATCAAAATTAAATATGCCTGCGCCTTGACTCAGTTGGCCAGTGCTGAGGAAACCATTGAGGTTCCCAGTGTGGGTGATCGGCCGGCCCGGCGTCTGGCACGCCAGACCCTGGCTGAAGTGGTGGAACCTCGTTATGAAGAATTATTCACCCTGGTGCAAGCAGAGCTGCGGCGTAGTGGATTTGAAGATCTATGCGCCGCTGGAGTGGTGTTGACCGGCGGCAGTTCAAAAATGGAAGGGGGTGTTGATTTAGCAGAAGAAATATTCCATATGCCGGTTCGACTGGGGCTGCCTCAAGGGGTGAGCGGTCTGGTCGACGTGGTGCGCAATCCGATCCATGCCACTGGTGTAGGTTTGTTGTTATTTGGTCAATACAACCGTGGTGGTTATAGCGAGCTGAATAATGACGGAGGGGTAAAGATGATGATGCAGCGAATGAAAAGTTGGTTTCAGGGGAATTTCTAGGAATAGTTTTTAAGGCAGTTTTTAATTTATTTAACTAAATATTTATGAGCGATAGAGGAGAAAAACCATGTTTGAATTAATGGATACCCAGGCGCAAAGTGCAGTAATAAAAGTAATAGGTGTCGGCGGTGGTGGAGGTAATGCTGTCGAACATATGGTGTGTGAAAATATCGAGGGGGTGGATTTTATCTGCGCCAATACCGATGCTCAGGCACTAAAAAAATCCAAGGCGCGCACTGTATTACAGATGGGTAACACCATCACCAAGGGTTTAGGTGCAGGCGCTAACCCTGACATTGGACGTGATTCGGCGATGGAAGATCGTGAACGCATCCAGGAAATTTTAACCGGAGCCGATATGGTGTTTATCACCGCCGGTATGGGGGGCGGCACGGGTACAGGGGCCGCACCTATCGTGGCGCAGGTCGCTAAGGAAATGGGGATTTTGACCGTTGCCGTTGTCACTCGCCCTTTCCCATTTGAGGGGTCAAAACGCATGACCGTGGCGAGTGAAGGCATTGATGAGTTAAAGCAGTATGTGGATTCCTTGATTACCATTCCCAATGAAAAGTTGTTGAGTGTGTTGGGTAAGGATATGTCACTGCTGGATGCCTTCAAGGCCGCGAATAATGTGTTGCTGGGCGCCGTGCAGGGGATTGCCGAGTTGATAACCCGTCCTGGTCTTATTAATGTGGATTTTGCCGATGTGCGTACCGTGATGTCGGAAATGGGCATGGCCATGATGGGTACTGGAAACGCCAGTGGTGAAGGCCGAGCGGTAATGGCGGCTGAATCGGCGGTATCGAGTCCGTTGCTGGAAGACGTAAACCTGTCGGGAGCACGAGGCATTCTGGTCAATGTGACTGCCGGGCTGGATATGTCCATTGGTGAATTTGAGGAAGTGGGTAATACCATCAAGGGTTTTGCTTCTGAAAATGCAACCGTGGTGGTAGGTACGGTGATTGATCCCGAAATGAGTGGGGAATTGCGGGTCACTGTAGTCGCTACTGGTTTAGGACGTAATAGTACTCAGGAAGAGCAACCGGTTAAACTGGTGGCTAACAAGAACAACAAGGGTGAAGTGGATTACGGGCAACTGGATAGGCCAACAGTCTTGCGTCAGCAACCGGGCAAAGAAAATTATGCTAAAGGGGCTGAAGAAGGGCTGGACTACCTTGATATCCCTGCCTTTCTGCGGCGTCAGGCGGACTAACTACCCGTTCCCAGAAAGCAAGTTGAAATTAACTTAGGAGAACAGGTTTTATATTTTGGATAGGGGTAAATATTGAACGTAGCTAACACTATTGTATTTTGGAATGTGAGCCTGTTCACAGTACTTTATTTTGTAAGCTTATGGTAGAATACGCGGTCGTTTTGCTTGTGCTACTATGAACCGGTAGCTTATTTGAAGAGGTTGTAGCCATTTCTATGATACGGCAACGTACATTGAAGAACGTCATTCGCGCCACGGGCGTTGGATTGCACACGGGTGAGAAGATTTACCTGACCTTACGGCCTGCTCCGGTGAATACTGGTATCGTTTTCCTGCGTACCGATTTGGGTGAGTCGGTGCAAATCGAGGCCAGGGCGGTAAATGTTGGTGATACGACTCTTTCCACCACTCTGACAAATAATGCTGGTGTACGGGTTTCAACCGTCGAGCATCTTCTATCTGCACTTGCTGGCATGGGTATTGATAACGCCTATATAGACGTCAGTGCTGCAGAAGTTCCTATTATGGATGGCAGTGCAGGGCCATTTGTGTTTCTTATCCAGTCGGCTGGCATCGAAGAACAGGATGCTCCCAAGCACTTTATTCGTATCAAACGCAGTGTCGTGGTTGAAGATGGCGATAAATGGGTTCGTTTTGACCCCTTTGAAGGCTTTAAAGTCTCCTTTGCCATCGATTTTGAACACCCCGCCTTCAAGGGCCGCAGCCAGACAGCAGAAATCGATTTTTCTACCACTTCCTTTGTCAAGGAAGTGAGCCGCGCACGTACCTTTGGTTTTATGGGGCAGCTGGAACATTTGCGCGCCCGTGGGTTAGCCATGGGAGGCAGCCTGGATAATGCCATCGTAGTTGATGATTTCCGGGTTCTTAATGAAGACGGACTCCGCTACGAGGATGAGTTCGTTAAGCACAAAATTCTGGATTCCATTGGTGATCTGTACTTGTTGGGCTGTAGCCTGATAGGTGCGTTTAGTGGCTATAAATCAGGCCATGCCCTGAATAACCGTCTATTAAGAGCCTTATTGGCCGATGAGTCTTGTTGGGAGCGAGTGACTTTTGACGATCCGGCAGAAGCTCCCATTTCCTATGGACAACCTGTGGCAGTTGGCTAAAATAGTACTATAATCAGGTTGTTGCCATCCTTGTTTAAGGGAGTTTATACCGAGTATTTAACGGTGCTGGTGCTTATGCTGAGTCTTCATCAGCGTTTGTGCCGGGCCAGTTGGGCAAGCGCTTTCCCCAGTTCGGGATCAGACATGCTTGCCGCTGCTTGTTCAAGCAGTTGAGCTGATTGTTTCGATAATCTAGGTGGCGAAGGTTTTTCAGCGGGCGCGGTGGCTGTGCTGGCAACCTTGATGTGTATATCTTTCAAGCCTGAAAATGACGTATATTGCTTCAGTTCACGCCGTAATTGCGGCAGAAGATAACGAAGTTTGGATGCCCATGCCGCAGATTCTGACTGAATAACCAGGGTATTGGAGCGATAGTTGGCGAGTTGGCAATGTTTGCCGAGAGAGGCAGGCAAATGTTTTTGTAGCTGAAGGTTAAGGGAGGCAAGCTCCGTGGCATGTCTGACCAGCATGCTATAGCTGCTATTGCGATCTTCGAGCAGTTTGTATATGGTGTGGGGCATTAGTTATCCAGATATAAGAATAGGGTAAGTATCATCTGGCGAATATCGGGTGTAAAGGAATAAATAACAACTATGAATATTCTTGTCGTATCCAAACGTTTTGGGAGCGCGAACCGAATCAATATCGGTAGTCGTGGCCTGACTGCGTTGTTGTTTTCTTTTTTTGCGATCATCCCCGCAACGGCTCTCTATGCTGGCTTTGAACTAGGTGTTAGAAGTGCTGAGGATAATCCCAGTGAACTGTCTGTTGCTATGCGCGTTGAGCTTAATAAGCAGCAGCAGGAAGTTACAGAAGCCAAGCGTGTTGCCCAGGATAACCTGGATGCCCTGGCGCTGAACCTTGGTCAGATGCGTGCCCATGTGATTCGCCTGGATGCTCTGGGTGAGCATCTGACACAAATCGCCGGTCTGGATAAGGGAGAATTCAATTTTGATGCCTCTCCAGCCCAGGGTGGTCCGGTCAGTAGTTCCGGTGAACAGCAGTCTGTTTCCAGTCTGGATTTTATTGCCCAGATGGATAGGCTTTCTCTGCAATTGGAAGATCGCACTGAACAACTGAGTGTGCTGGAGAATATGCTGATGAATCGCAACCTCCAGGCAGAGGTGTTCCCGGCAGGTCGTCCTATCAAAAAAGGTTGGGTTTCATCTCTGTTTGGTATGCGTACTGATCCCTTCTCCGGAAAGCTTGAAATGCACAAGGGTATGGACTTGGCCGGCAAGGATGGCTCTGATGTGATTGCCGTTGGTTCCGGGGTCGTGACCTGGTCCGGTAAGCGTTACGGTTATGGCAATATGGTGGAAATTAATCATGGCAATGGTTATGTCACCCGTTATGGCCATCACAAGGAAAATATTGTGAAAGTGGGTGATACTGTTAAGCGTGGGCAAGCTATTGCACTTATGGGCTCAACGGGTCGTTCTACTGGTCCTCACGTACATTTCGAGGTGCTACGTAACGGCAAACAGGTCGATCCTACTAGCTACGTTCAGACTGCAGCCAAATAAGACGGTTTAGCACTAGCACTCTTTAAGCAGGCACCGTTACCCCTCGTTTATTTCGATTCTTTCATTTCGGTTTTGTTTCATTGTTCCTTGATTGGAATTCATCTATGTCGAGTTGTATCCGCTTGAACGCTATGTCTTTACGATATTTATTTGTCATTTCCCTTCCTTTAATTATCAACGCATGCGCTAGCATGCATCAAACACCTTCATCCACACTTGTCCCTGAGCCAGTAGCGAAACATACTGAAACCAGTGAGATAAGGACTGCTCGAACACTGCAAATAGCGGCGGTGGGTGACATCATGTTAGGAACGGATTTCCCTGATGACCGATTGCCACCGGAAGATGGGAAACAGATGTTGTCGGCGATAGCTAATCTGTTAAATACTGCCGATATCACTTTTGGTAATCTTGAAGGTGTATTGCTGGATGACGGAGAGCCTGTCAAGCGTTGTCATAATCCAAGTTTGTGTTACCTGTTTCGAACGCCTTCCCATTATGTAAAGCACTTGCAGCAGGCAGGCTTTGATGTCATGAGTCTGGCGAATAATCACGCCCGTGATTTTGGTGAGCAGGGTCGTAGCAGCAGCATGCAACTATTGGCGGAAGCAAGCATTCAACATTCGGGTCGAGAAGGGGATATTGCAAGTTGGGAAGTTCAGGGTTTAAACATTGCGCTGATTGCCTATGCACCCTTTGGTGGCTCCAACGATATGCTGGATCTGAATGCCGTTGCGCATCAGGTTCGACAGCTTAAGCAGTCCCATGATTTAGTACTGGTTTCTTTTCATGGTGGTGCGGAAGGTAGTAAAGCCCTGCATGTACCTTTTGAGCAGGAACTCTATTATGGTGAAAATCGTGGTGATGTTGTGGCGTTTGCACACCACGCGATTGATGCGGGTGCGGATCTGATTTTGGGTCATGGTCCTCATGTACCACGTGCCATCGAGCTATATAAACAACGTCTGGTGGCCTACAGCCTGGGTAATTTCAGTACATACCGTGGCTTTAATATCCGTGATGACAATGGTCTGGCCCCTATCCTGCTGGTTGAAATGGCAAAGAATGGCCAGTTTGTCCGTGGCCAAATTGTATCGGCAATACAGGAGCGGCCTATGGGTACTCAGCTTGATCCTGAACACCGGGCTGCACGTCTGATACAGTCATTAACACAAATAGATTTCCCCGATACTCCCCTGGATATAGACGATGATGGCCATATTTCACTTCGAACTTCGCCTGCACATGCAGTTAGTACCCCTCCTTAGCTTTAAAAGAATGATGACAGACGAGAAAAACTTGCCTGTCTCGGGTAGAATCTCTCCTTTACATATTTGGCGTATAGCTTTTCCCGAAGGTAAGCGGGCTTAACCCTGAGTTGATATATAGATGGTAATGAAAGTATTTGGCAAAATGTTTGGTAGTCGTAATGATCGGCTGGTTAAACGCTTGCGTAAAACGGTAGAACAAATAAATCTGCTGGAGTCCGAGTATGAAGCCCTGTCTGATGATGCCCTGCGTGGCAAAACGGTGGAGTTCCGGCAGCGCCTGGCGGATGGAACCAGACTGGATGAGCTGCTGCCAGAGGCCTTTGCCACGGTACGTGAGGCCGGTAAACGTGTACTTAATATGCGTCACTATGATGTGCAGATGGTGGGTGCCATGGTGTTGGATAGTGGCAAAATAGCTGAGATGCGTACTGGTGAGGGTAAGACTCTGGTAGCGACCCTGGCCGTTTATCTAAATGCGTTGCCCGGCAAAGGGGTGCACGTCATCACTGTGAATGACTACCTGGCGCAACGTGATGCAGAGTGGATGGGTAAACTCTATGGTTTTCTTGGTTTAACCACCGGTGTTTCCATCGCGGGCATGGATTCCGCTGACAAGCGGGAGGCCTATGCCGCAGATATTACCTACGGCACCAACAACGAATTTGGCTTTGATTATTTGCGCGACAATATGGCCTTCTCCACCGCTGACAAAGTGCAGCGTGATCTACATTTTGCTGTGGTGGATGAAGTTGACTCTATTCTCATCGATGAGGCTCGTACACCGCTGATTATTTCTGGTCAGGTGGATGAGAGTTCAGAGTTATATGGCAAGATAAACACGCTTATTCCCCAGCTGAGCAAGCAGGAAGAGGAAGATGGACCCGGGGATTTCAGCATTGAGGAAAAATCACGCCAGGTATTCCTGACTGAAGAAGGCCATGAACATGCTGAGGAATTGTTGATGAGAGCCGGCCTGCTCAAGGAAAATGATAGCTTGTATGACGCCGCCAACATTGGCCTGATGCATCACCTTACGGCAGGCTTACGCGCCCATGCCTTATTCAAGAAAGACGATCATTACATTGTCGCCAATGATGAAGTGATCATCGTCGATGAATTCACTGGACGTACTATGCCGGGACGTCGTTGGTCCGATGGTCTGCACCAGGCAGTGGAAGCCAAGGAAGGGGTGAGTATCCAGAATGAAAATCAGACGCTGGCATCCATTACCTTTCAGAACTATTTCCGCCTGTACGAGAAGCTCTCTGGTATGACCGGTACTGCGGACACCGAGGCCTTTGAATTCCAGCAGATTTATAGCCTGGAGGTCGTGGTCATCCCGACCCACAAGAACATTGCCCGCGAGGATTATGGCGATCTGATTTATTTGTCGGCTGAGGAAAAATACCAGGCAATCATTGAAGACATTAAAGATTGTAAACAAAGGCAACAGCCGGTATTGGTGGGTACGACCTCCATTGAGATTTCAGAATATTTGTCGCAGCATTTAAAAAAGGCTGGAGTCACTCATGAAGTACTCAATGCCAAACAACATGAGCGTGAGGCTGATATTGTGGCCCAGGCAGGTAGTCCCGGTGCCGTGACCATTGCGACCAATATGGCTGGTCGTGGTACCGATATAGTTTTGGGCGGTAACCTGGATGTGGAAATTGAGGGTCTGGGTGAGGTGGATGAAAGCACCCTGAAGCAAACCAGGGAAGCCTGGCAACAACGACACAACCAGGTACTGGCTGTTGGTGGTTTACACATTATTGGTACCGAGCGTCACGAGTCCCGACGTATTGATAATCAATTGCGTGGACGTTCAGGTCGTCAGGGAGATGCAGGATCTTCACGGTTTTATCTTTCTCTGGAAGATAGCTTGATGCGTATCTTTGCCTCCGAGCGTATGGCGGCAATGATGCAGCGCCTGGGCATGCAAGAGGGTGAGGCCATCGAGCACCCGTGGGTGACCCGCGCCATTGAAAATGCCCAGCGCAAAGTTGAGGGCATGCACTTTGATACTCGTAAGGAGTTGCTGGAATACGATGATGTGGCCAGTGATCAGCGTCGGGTGATCTACGATCAACGTAATGAGCTGATGGTATCTGATGATATTTCCGAGATCGTGGAGACGATTCGTGTCGATGTATTAAATAACTTGATCGATGATTATATTCCGCCGCAGAGTATCGATGAAATGTGGGATGTGCCAGGTCTGGAAGATGCTCTGGAAAGGGAGTTTGGGCTGAAGTTGCCAGTGCAATCGTGGCTGGATCAGGATACACAACTCCATGAGGAAATTTTACGACAAAAGATTCAGGATGAAATGATCACTACATACCAGGCAAAGGAAGTCGAGGCTGGTACTTCGGTGTTACGTCATTTTGAAAAAGCGGTGATGTTGCAAGTGGTCGATGGTCTGTGGAAGGAGCACCTTGCCGCCATGGACTATCTACGTCAGGGTATTCATTTACGTGGTTACGCGCAAAAGAACCCGAAGCAGGAGTACAAGCGAGAATCCTTTGAAATGTTTACCGACCTGTTGGAGCGCATTAAACACGAAGTGATTAGTGTGGTTTCCAAAGTGCAGGTTCGGGCCGAGGAAGATGTGGCGGCGGTTGAAGAACAGCGTCGCCGCCATACGGAAATGCAATTCAAACATGCCCAGGCTGGCCCCTTGGGTGCTTCGGATCCCGAGAACGATACAGCTACAGGTGAAGAACCGAAACCCTATGTTCGCGAAGGTCGTAAAGTGGGACGCAATGAACCCTGCCCTTGTGGTTCAGGTAAAAAATACAAGCAGTGCCATGGCAAGGTGAGTTGAGGATTAGACGCGGGTTTCAGTGCTAGATGTAACTGACTATTTAACGCAAAGGGTGCAAAGACGCAGGGAACGCAAAGAGTTTTGTTGAAAAGTCGTTTCTAATTATATGAAATTCAGTAAGCTCTAGGAATGAGTTATTTACTTTGGTAAATAAGCAAATTTTACCTGGTATAAAAAATTCTTTCTTCGTGTCCTCTGCGTCTTTGCGTCCTTTGCGTTAGGGTTTTTAAACAAAGGTAAATACAATGGCAGTAGGCTACACAAAGCTTCCGAAGCTTCTTCCCGTCAGCGGCATCCGTCTGGGCACTACGTCGGCTGGAATCAAAAAGACAGGACATCGCGATCTGGTTGTGGTCGAGCTGGTTGAGGGAGCGAGTACTGCATCTGTGTTTACTCGCAATGCCTTTTGTGCGGCTCCGGTTATCGCTGCTAAAGAACATTTGACACAAATATCTCCCCGCTATTTTTTGATCAATACCGGCAATGCCAATGCGGGTACCGGGCAGCCGGGTCTGGAGGCCGCTCAGTATTGTTGTCGTAGCCTGGCAGAATTAACGGGCGGTAATGAATCCGAGGTGCTTCCTTTTTCTACGGGTGTGATTGGTGAGCCCTTGCCGGTGAAAAAAATAGTGGCGGGACTTCCCGCCGCTTTATCTGCCCTGGATGTTAATGGTTGGGAACAGGCCGCCCATGGCATTCTGACGACCGATACCATCGCCAAAGGCAGCTCTCGTCAGATTGAGATTCAGGGGCAGACAATCACGGTAACAGGTATTGCCAAAGGTTCAGGTATGATTCGCCCGGATATGGCCACCATGCTGGCTTATATTGCGACAGATGCCTCTGTCGATAGTGTTCTGTTGCAGCAGATACTAAATCAGGCCGTTGCGACCTCCTTTAACCGTATTACCGTAGATGGAGACACTTCCACCAACGATGCCTGCATGCTGGTGGCTACGGGAGCTTCTGATGTGGCTGTAACGGCCGGGAGCGAGGGCTGTGAGGCCCTGAGTAATGTTATCAGGGACGTGTGTGAGCAACTGGCGCAATTAATGATTCGCGACGGTGAGGGTGCCACCAAGTTTATTACTATCGATGTGCAGGATGGCCGGGATGAAGGTGAGTGTGAGCAGGTTGCTTATACCATTGCCCATTCACCACTGGTCAAGACTGCCTTTTTTGCCTCGGATCCCAATTGGGGACGTATCCTGGCCGCGGTGGGGCGCGCTGGATTAGACACTCTGGACTTGAATGGCGTGACGATTCATCTGGGAGATGTCTGCATCGTTGAAAATGGTGGCCGAGCCACCGATTACGAAGAGTCCAAAGGGCAGGCAGTGATGGATTGTGATGAGATCACTGTTCGCGTGAATTTGGGGCGAGGTTTATCGGCTGTACGCATCTGGACCAGCGACCTTTCCTACGATTATATAAAAATTAATGCGGAATACAGAACATAGAAAAGTTAAAAGTAACAAGCCGAGAGTGAGATGAATTCCTCATCATTCATCACCTTGATTATACAATGACTGATTCCACTCCTATTATCCACGTCGCAGCGGCGGTGATCCGTGATGATCATGGTCACATATTAATTGCTCTGCGGCCTGATCATTTACATCAGGGCGGGCTATGGGAATTCCCTGGCGGTAAACTGGAGGCCGGGGAGGATGCCCGTCAGGCACTGGTACGGGAGTTGGCGGAAGAGCTTGATATTCGTGTAAACCGAGCCCATCCTCTGATTCGTATTCCTTACCGCTATCCCGACCGTGAAGTATTACTGGATGTGTGGCAAGTGGATCGTTTTAGCGGTACTGCTCATGGTAGGGAAGGGCAGAAGATCGCCTGGGTGTCGCCTGAAGATCTAGGCCAATACCGTTTTCCAGCGGCAAATTTACCCATTGTCACTGCGGCATGTCTGCCGTCGCTATACCTTATTACTCCTGAACCTGGCGAGCCTGTTCATTGGCCGGAATTTCTTGAACGTCTGGATACCTGTCTGGCTGCCGGAGTGCGTCTGGTTCAGTTCCGTGCCAAACAGTTAGGAGATAAACATTATTTGCAACTGGCAAGTCAGGTTGTTGAGCGATGCAAGCAATTCGGTGCGAAGCTATTATTAAATGCCTCACCTGATTGGGTGTCTCGGGTCGGTGCCCATGGCGTACACCTCAGTGGTGAGCGCCTTGGTACTTTTTCACAGCGCCCCTTGTCCGATGATTTTTGGGTGGCGGCTTCTTGTCATAACCCGGCTGAACTGGAACAGGCGACCCGGCTGGAAGTGGATTTTGCTGTGGTGTCAGCTGTGGCAGAAACCAGCAGTCATCCTGGAGCGGCTGTTTTGGGTTGGGAAGGTCTACACCGGTTGACCGAAGTGAGCCCCTTTCCCGTTTATGCCCTTGGCGGTATGAGTCCCCTTGATACGAGGACTGCCTGGGAACATGGGGCACAGGGTGTCGCTTTGATTAGTGCTTTGTGGCAAGCACCTGAGCCGGCTGAGTCCCTGGCGGAAGCAATGTCCAGCCAGTTTGATTGACAGGGAAGCTCTGAACAGGATTTACTCCTGTTTGTTGCCATCCTCATTTTGCTCCCAGGGGTTTACCGGTTTTCCAGGAATGGCATGATCTTCATTGGCCCAGGCACCCAGATCGATCAATTTGCAGCGTTCACTGCAAAAGGGTCGCCACTGATTTTCCTCTGACCACTCGATTTGTTTGCCGCAGCCTGGGCATTTTACGACAGGCTTCATAATACGCAGCAGGTTAACAGGAATGGTACATCGGTCATTACCGGTTTGGCTCTGCCTTGAGGGTTAGGCTCCATAAAACGAACCGTAAAGCGGTGTTTGCCGCCGCTGACCTCAGCAAAGTAAGGCGGGCTTTTTGCCAGGCCGATACGGATAAGCTGATAGGATTCATTGCTATCCAGGCTTTGCTGGAACATACCCTCGGTCGTTTTTTCCTGTGTGGGGCGGGTGCTGTTGCGGATCATCTTGAGTAAAAACTCCACCACATTTTGCACGGGGGCTAACTGGTCAAACCAACGTTTCTGGTCCTTAATGCGGCTCTCTTCAGGTTGTTGTAGCCACAGGTGATAGATTGGCAGATCAAAGTCGCAGGTGCCTCCGGGGATAGTGCTACGTTGTTTGATCGCAGATAAAAATTCATCATCCTTCAGTGCTTGTCCCAGCTGCCCCTTGATGGCATGCAGGTCTTTGCAGAGTTTATCAAGACGATCGAGAATAGAGTCGAGCTGTTTTCGATCAATACCAGGTGTCTCTGTATGCCGGGATAGTGTGTTGGTTGTTCTTTCTAGTTCCTTGATGAGTTCGGTTTTTAGATCACCTCGAGCAAACAGGGCCAGGATTTCTAAAAGGGTATTGATCATCATGCGATTTTCCCAGGCCATACCACTGTGGAGAAAGTGTCCGGTCTGTTGAAACAGCAACTCCAGACGTAACAGTGTTCTGATACGTTCGTTGAGAGGGTGCTCGAATATAATCGTAGTATTCACAGGTTTGAGTCAAATAGGTTCACAGGTATGTTTCTCTCTACTGACGGTAATATTACCATTATTCATGGCCTAGGGAGCCACTGAACAAGTCTATAGCATTTCAGGCCTCACCCTTTGGGGCTTACAGGCTGTTCCGCACTCGGCGTTGCAACTTTTCACCAGGCCGGCGCATGCTTTCAACGTTGTGCCTTGATTGCGGAACAGTCTGTAAGCCAGAGATGCCATAGACTTGTTCAGTGGCTCCCAAGCTTGAGATATTCCTCATGTAACATTTTGACTTGTCTGTTTAATGTATCTATATCGCTTTCATTGATAATGACATCATCAGCAAACGATAAACGCGTTTCACGTGAGGTCTGGGTCGCAATAATCGTATCTATTTCTTTTTCATTGCTGTTGTCTCTGGCCAGAGCCCGTTGGCGCTGAAGCTCAAGGGGGCTGTCAATGACCAGAATACGATCGACCTCGCTATTCCAGTTTTTCTCAATCAACAAAGGAATAGCGAGGATACAGTAGGGGGTATTTAGCGCGGCTATTTGTTTTTGTATTTCGGCCCTGATTTGAGGGTGCAAAATGGATTCAAGGTGCAGGCGTTTATCCCGGTTTGAAAAGATAAGTTGGCGTAGTCGATTCCGATCCAGTTCACCCGTATTGGTGAGGATTTCCGGTCCAAACCCGGCACTAATTTGTGCCAGGCTGTTCGAACCCGGCTCTACCAGTTGATGGGCAATAACATCGGCGTCAATGACAGGTGTTCCCAACTCGGTAAAAAAACGACAGGCGGTGGACTTGCCACTGCCAATACCACCTGTGAGTCCGACGACTAACATGTGATTTTATAGCGGGTTATTAAACCGGGGTTGCCCAGTTGAGATAGGTCTGGGTCAGTTCTTCACCCCACATCAGCGCCAGCCAGCCCGCCGCCGCCAGATAAGGGCCAAAGGGAATGGGGATGCTACGATCATGACCGCGCAACAGAATAAGGGAAATCCCGACGACAGCGCCCACCACTGAAGAGAGCAGGATGATGACAGGGAGTGCCTGCCAGCCTAACCAGGCTCCCAGCATGGCCAGTAGTTTAAAGTCACCGTACCCCATGCCCTCTTTGCCAGTGAGTAGCCTGAACAGGTGGAAAATAGTCCACAGGACGAGATAGCCAGGTAATGCACCAATGATACTGGCCTGGCTGTCAACAAATACCACCGAGAGACTCAGAAATAGCCCCAGCCACAGGAAGGGAAGTGTAATATTGTCCGGCAAGAGCTGGTGGTCAAGATCGATGACTGTCAGACAGATCAGTGACCAGGTGAGCAGAATGGAAGTAGCGGCCTGCCAGCCAAAGCCAAAATGCCAGGCAACCATGGCTGTCATCACAGCTGTAATCGTTTCAATGATGGGGTAGCGGGCACTGATAGGGCCCGAGCAATGCTTGCAGCGACCCTTTTGAAGCAGGTAACTGATCACCGGGATATTTTCCAGGGCACCAATCATGTGGCCACAATGGGGGCAGCTGGAACGGGGAACTATCAGATTAAAGCGCGGTTGCGGTTGGCTGTCTTCGCTACCCAGAAATTCGTTACATTGGTTGCGCCAGCTGCTTTGTAGTATGAGCGGCAGGCGATAGATGACCACATTGAGGAAACTGCCTATCAGCAGGCCGAAGAGGGCGGCAAATGTGGCAAATACTCCAGGGTTTGACTGGAGATAGGTAATACTATCTGCTGACATCATATGTACAGGTTTCTAATAACTAATTTAGAATGGGTCTATTGTTTCTTACGTCACTGCGCCCATTTTGAAGATGGGTAAGTACATGGCTACAACCAAAGTACCGATCAGACCACCCAGTACGGCCATAATAATGGGTTCGAGCAGACTGCTCAGAGCATCAACAGCTTCATCGACTTCAGCTTCATAAAAATCGGCAATTTTCCCCAGCATCATATCCAGAGAACCGGATTCCTCACCGATGGCTACCATTTGTATAACCATATTAGGGAAGAGTTCTTCCTTATTCATAGACGCGGTCAGCGAGGTTCCTGTAGAGACCTCATCACGCATGCGCATCACCGCAGCTCCATAAACGGCATTACCCACCGCTCCAGCGACCGAGACCATGGCGTCTACCAGGGGAACACCGGCAGCAAACATGGTGGAGAAGGTCCGTGCAAAACGGGAAATGGCTGCTTTATGCAAGATGTTGCCAAAGATGGGGGCTTTTAGCATTAACTTGTCAATCAAGTCCCTAAGTGGTTTTGAACGTCTAAAGAAATAGACAAAGGTGTAGCCTGCCCCACCCACACCAGCAAATATGGCCCACCACCACGCAACAAATGCATCAGATACTGTCATTACGAACTGGGTTAAAGCAGGTAGTTCAGCACCAAAGCCGTCAAAAAGTGACGCAAACATCGGGATTACGAATATCATTAAAATGGCGGTGATAATAAATGCAACAACCACTACCGCAGCGGGATAGAAAAGTGCTGTTTTGATTTTGCCCTTAATGGCTTCGGTCTTTTCTTTATAGTTGGCAATTTTATCCAGCAAGTCTTCCAGAATACCTGCTTGTTCACCGGCATGAACCAGGTTACATGACAGTTCATCGAATTGTAGCGGATACTTGCCCAAGGCATCGGCCAGAACCTTGCGGGCAATAGCACCGCCCGCAACCCT
>DAOWII010000087.1 GCA_030640985.1 Chromatiales bacterium | reverse complement strand
AATGAGGTGTTCGCTGGTTTAAAAGAGCAGGGTGTGTTGATTAAGAATCTTAATGGTGCGGGTGGATTGTTGAATAATTGTTTAAGGGTGACAGTGGGGAAACCGGAAGAGAACGATGCCTTTATATCCGCGTTGCAGGTGGTTTTAAAATAAAAGTGTAGTAGGAAGTAGGGTATGCACGAATGTGCGTACCAGAATTAAGGACTGAGCTGGTGTGCACGAAAAACAGTGCACACCCTAAGGGGCTGATGATACATATAAGGAAATTGAAGAAAAATACCAATTTGGCATGAGTTTACCCGAATGGGTTATGTACAAGAAGGAAGGCCTCCCTAATTAGTCGTTCAAGTTGTGACCTCCACTGAGATAAGAAGGGTCGGAGTGAATTCCTTCACCCGTTTGGTTTACAACTGTCACACCTTGGCAGTTTTCAACCCCGTTGGTGCAGCCGAGCATCGCAGTTATTTTGAGGTGAAGTGAGCGTTGTCTGAGCGAAGCGAGTTCCGCGAACGCTCAAAATAACGAGAAGCACAGGGAACCCGCGATAGCGGGCAAACTTCCGGGTGGTCTTTCTTTTGGTTCTGTTTTCTTTGACCAAACAAAGAAAATGAACTCGCCCATCAGGGGCGAAACAACTGCCAAGTAATAAAATGATCCTTCAAACTAGACCAGAAACAAACCTTACCGCCACGGCCCCGCCAACACAACGTCCTTCTTATGCAAAACATCAGGTTGAGACTGAACAGTAAATTCACCAAAGGCATTAAGCGCTTCTTGCAAATCTTGTCCTTTACTTAATTCAAAGGCATCAAAGCCACTGCGTTGCAGGTAATAGAGCTGGTCGCGTATGACTGCGCCGATGGCGCGGATTTCGCCTTCATAGCCGTAACGTTCCCGCAGCAGGTGGGCGAGACTGAAACCACGGCCGTCGTTGAATTTTTCAAATTCGATGGCGATGATTTTGAAGTGTTGCAGATCGTCCTTGATAGTTTCCAGTGTATCAATAGCTATTAATCGCAGGCCGATGTTGCCACGACTGATAAGTGCTTCACGTTCTGTTTGCCAGCGGCTAACAGGCACAGTGATTTTACCGTCGGGTAGTTCGCTGATTTCGTCGGCGTGTTGCCATTCATTTTCGATGATCTGTTGGTCTTTAATTAGTTGCATAGACCCGCTCCTTAAATGCATCGATACCAATGCGTTTGTAGACTTCGGCGAAACTTTCATTTTCACTGCGTTGCTCAACATAGATATCAATAATTTCCCCAATGACATCGGCGACCCGCTCTTTCTCCACTGAGCGGCCGAGGCGTTTGCCGATGGCTGCATCCAGCCCCGGTGAACCACCGAGGGTAATCTGGTACCACTCCTGTCCGCTCTTCTCTACACCCAGGACACCGATGTCAGCGATGTGGTGATGACCACAGGCGTTCATGCAGCCGGAGATTTTGATAGAGACATCTCCGAGGTCGTAAAGGTAATCCAGCGTATCGAACTTATCGTTTATTTGTTGGCCAATGTCTATGGAGTTTGCATTGGCCAGATCGCAGAAGGTGCCACCGGGGCAGACGATCATGTCGGTAAGGGTGCCGATGTTGGGTGTTGCCAGTTGTTGCTTGCCCAGGGCCTGCCACAGTTCAAATAGTTGGGATTGTTTAATATCTTTTAACACCAGGTTCTGGTTGTGTGTGGTTTGCACTTCACCAAAGCTGTAGCGGTCGGCCAAATCGGCAATGGTCTCCAGCTGAACGTCAGTGGCATCCCCTGCGGGACTGGTTGGGGCCTTGAGGGAAATAAAGGCCACTCTGTAACCGGCCTGTTTATGGTCGGCGGTGTTGTGTTTATACCAGGTGGCGAACAGTGGATTGTTGGCCAGCTTTTCTATCAGCAGTGCATCACCATCGTTGAGTTTTTCATAGGCCGGTGGGGCAAAGAAGCCCTGCATGCGTTGGATATTTTCCTGGTCAAGCTCCAGACCATTGTCCTTAATCTGTGCCCACTCTTCTTCCACCAGGCGGCGGAATTCATCAATGCCCAGTGCATTGACCAGGATCTTGATGCGCGCCTTGTACATGTTGTCACGACGGCCTTGCAGGTTATAGATACGAAGGATCGCTTCCAGGTAGGACAGCAGATGACGTTTCTCCAGGAAGGGATTGATCTCCTTGCCGATGACCGGGGTGCGGCCCAGGCCTCCACCCACCAAGACCTGGAAGCCGGTTTCGCCCTGATCATTTTGTACCAGTCGCAGGCCGATGTCGTGGAAATAGATGGCGGCTCGATCGTGCTGGGCACCGCTGACGGCAATCTTGAACTTGCGTGGTAACCAGTCGAATTCCGGGTGCAGGGTAGACCATTGACGGATGATCTCGCAGTAAGGGCGGGGATCTTCCAGTTCGTCTTTGGCCGCACCGGCCAGATGATCGGTGCTGGTGTTGCGAATACAGTTACCACTGGTCTGGATGGCGTGCATTTCCACGCTGGCCAGTTTATCCAGGATATCCGGCACATCTTCCAGCTCGGGCCAGTTGAACTGGATATTCTGTCGGGTGGTGAAGTGGCCAAAGCCCTTGTCATAGTCTCGGGCAATATGGGCCAGCATGCGCACTTGTGTGGAGGCGAGCAGGCCATAGGGGATAGCAATGCGCAGCATATAGGCATGGCGCTGATAATAAAGTCCGTTTCGCAGCCGCAGCGGCAGGAACTCTTCTTCGGGCAGTTCGCCGTT
>DAOWII010000054.1 GCA_030640985.1 Chromatiales bacterium | reverse complement strand
GGGACCGACAGTAAAACCAAGATCCGTAGACACCAGCTGGCTTTTATCCCGACCCGCTACCTGAATCAGGGCATTGATTCCGGCACTTCCTTTTCCGGCACGAATACGCGCCAGACCTTGAGCCACCAGAATACGATTGTTGTAATCCAGGGGAACCACATCTGCCACCGTGCCCAAAGCAACCAGATCGAGTAATTGAGCCAGGTTGGGCTCAGCCCTCCCCTGCTGTTCGAACCAGTTATTAGTGCGCAATCGGTTGCGCAGTGCCAGCATCAGATAGAAAATCACCCCGACACCAGCGAGGTTCTTACTGGCAAAATTGTCACCTGGTTGATTAGGGTTCACGATGGCATCGGCATCGGGTAATTGGCTACCAGGCAAATGATGATCCGTCACCAACACCCGTATTCCCGCGTCTTTAGCCGCTCGCACACCTTGTACACTGGAGATGCCATTATCAACGGTAATGATAAGATCAGGCTTACGTTTAACAGCGACAGAGACGATCTCCGGCGTCAGCCCATAACCATACTCAAACCGATTGGGTACCAGGAAATCCAGATGCTGCGCCCCCATCATGCTTAGGGCGCGAACGGCCACGGCGGTACTGGTGGCGCCATCCGCATCAAAATCACCGACGATCAGTATGCGTTGCTGTGAGGCCAGGGCCTGAGTCAATAAGGTAAGCGCGTTTTCGATACCTGCCAGGGTATCCCAGGGCAACAAATGTTCCAGCCCATATTCCAGCTCAGCGGCTGAGTGAATATTTCGCGCCGCAAAGACTCTCGCCAACACAGGATGCATGTCCCCGGGGAAATCAGCGGGGATCGCGACAAGTGGTCGCTGCTCTATTTGTTTTTTATTTTGTAGAGACATGCTGCCAAGGAGATATTGCTATTGTAGATAGTGGCTCAAAGACCGGCAACGACGCCACCATCGGCGCAATGCTGATCGGCTAAGGGTGTATCTCTGGCCATTAACAGGATAGAGCGTTAGCTCAGCCAGACGCCCCGATTGAAGGCCCGTGAATAATGGCAATAACCAGTCTGCTTCGATAAAATCCAGAGCCTGGCTCCATTCGCCCATATCACCACGCAATGCGGGGTAACGTAGCGAGTCCAGAATCAGAAGTTGGGATCCCTGTTGAGATAAAATCTCATCACAACTATTTGGGATGGCTGATGCTGTTTGAGTAAGGGTGGCCAACCCCTGTCCCAGATTGTCATCACTCCATACTCTTTGCCATGGGCTATCAACGGGCTCGGGTAATTCACCGCCACCCCATAACCACAGTCCATTGATGACGGCCTCACCTCGGGCCTCCCGGGCCTGATTGACATGACTGCCGTGCAACAGCATCTGGATTTCATTCATGATGCCATGCCAGCGTAAATCTTTTTCCCCCTGGGATCCTTTTCCTTTAGATACTTCACTTCCAGGTACTTTACTTCGAGGTACTTTATTTCCAGGTAATAGCGGCCCGATATCAAACCCAAGGGCATTGGCCAGGGGAGTGGTTGTAATGAGCGGATTGTCCGGAAGCCGGAGATACCAGTGGTGGCTGCCACAGGCCTGCAACTGCCAGCCATCTTCAGCGTAAAGGGCATTGAACTCAGTTGTCAATTGTGTAGCCTCTTCCATGCTAATGGGCAACAGATCGTGTCCCACCAGATAGACCTTATCCTGCTGAGCCATCAGGTGTACCGGATCGGCTTTGAGCCAATAACCGGAATCAGCCTGATCACACTCAGTCAGATGGCTGACAGCAGCCACTGGCAGATCCAACTCAGGGGAAACAGGGATATCAAACAAATGAAATAACAAAGCCTCCAGATCCATAGAGGCCATATCAGAAGTGGTAGCCTTGCCAAGCAAGGTCTCAAGTCCAGGTAGTGCTGGCAATGCCTCAGGCCTTTTATCAGGAGGGAATGGCCCCAGCAACCCGGGAATCACCAGGCTCAGTTTCAACGCCTTATTTGTCATGCGTTCACTGCCTGAGCCTGATTGTCAGAATTTCAGTTGATGTGAGAGAGAATCGCTTTTTTAACCGATTCCAGGTTGGCTTCCACATTCACCATAGGCGCAGTACTCTGTTTGATGGCGGTGTCCGGGTCCTTCAAACCATGACCCGTCAGTGTGCAAACAATTTTGCTACCCTCAGGGATCTTGCCCGACTTGATATCGCGCAGAGCACCTGCCAGAGAGGTCGCTGAAGCAGGTTCGCAGAATATGCCTTCCTTTTCAGTCAACAACTTCTGTGCGGCGAGGATATCTTCGTCACTACACTCATCGAACCAGCCATTGGACTCGTCTTTCACCTTCCAGGCATTGTCCCAACTCTGGGGATGCCCGATACGAATAGCAGTAGCCACGGTTTCAGGATTATCCACCATTTCACCGCGCATAAACGGCGCTGAACCACTGGCCTGATACCCCACCATACGGGGCAGGCTGTTTACAATGCCGTGCTCGTGATATTCGCTATACCCCATCCAGTGGGCAGTGATATTGCCGGCGTTACCAACAGGGATGCAATGGAAGTCAGGTGCAGTGCCCAACTCTTCCAGAATTTCAAAAGCAGCGGTCTTCTGCCCCTGGATGCGATGGGGGTTGATGGAATTAACGATGGTCACAGGGGCCTCGGTGGCCACCTCTTTCACCAGACGCATGCCGTCATCAAAGTTACCTTTAATCTGGATCACCACCGCGCCATGCATCATCGCCTGAGCCAGTTTGCCCATGGCAATCTTGCCATCGGGGATCAGTACAAAGGCCGTAATACCTGCACGGGCAGCATAGGCTGCGGCCGCTGCAGAGGTATTGCCTGTAGAGGCACAGATAATCGCAGTACTACCCTCTTCCACGGCCTTGGTTACCGCCATGGTCATGCCGCGGTCCTTAAAAGAACCGGTGGGATTCAGGCCTTCATATTTGACATAGATATCCACATCCTTGCCCAGCTCACGGGGGATATTGTTCAGCCGGATCAGCGGGGTATTACCCTCACCCAGACTGATAATACGGGTATCATCGTGAACCGGCAGGCGGTCACGGTAGCGGTCGATGAGGCCGGTATAACGATTACGAAACGGCATGGTATTCCTCGGTTAATTCATTCACTAATAATACAAATTTAACGCAAAGACGCAGAGGACGCTAAGAAATGATTATTCCTAGCCAAAAAAACTTTGCACCCTCACGGGTACTTGTCCCTGGAAGGGATAAACGTTCTTTGCGTCTTTGCGACCTTTGCATTTAAAACAAACCTCACGGCCTTACTGCAAAGACTCCATACGAATACGGGTCACCGCACCGTGGATAGACTTCAGTTTTTCTATCTGCCCGATGGCCTGGTTCATACTTTTCTCTAGTACGCGATGGGTCAACATAATGATGGACACATATTGTTCGCCTTCAGCGGGTTCATGTTGCTGGATGGCTTCGATGCTTATTTTCGCATCTCCGAGTATGCGAGTCACGTCCGCCAGCACTCCAGGCACATCTTCAGCCTGCAGGCGCAGATAATAGGCTGTTTCCACCTCATCCATGGACAAGATAGGAATATCGGTGATCGCATCGGGCTGGAAGGCCAAATGGGGAACTCTGTTTTCCGGATCAGAGGTCAGGGTACGCACCACATCCACCAGATCAGCCACCACTGCTGAGGCGGTAGGTTCAGCTCCAGCGCCAGCACCATAATAAAGTGTAGGACCTACCGCATCGCCTTTTACCAGCACCGCATTCATTACCCCGTCCACATTGGCAATCAAGCGACGCTCGGGGATCAGGGTAGGGTGTACCCGCAGCTCTATCCCGCTATCGGTACGGCGGGAAATCCCCAGGTGCTTGATACGATAACCCAGCGCCTCGGCGTTGGTCACATCCTCACGGGTAATATGACCAATACCCTCGGTATAGGCTTTATCAAACTGAAGCGGTACGCCGAATGCAATGGAGGCCAGAATCGTCAACTTGTGGGCGGCATCAATACCTTCCACATCAAAGGTTGGATCGGCCTCGGCATAGCCCAGGCGCTGGGCTTCGGCTAATACATCGGCGAAGTCACGGCCCTTGTCGCGCATTTCGGTAAGGATGAAGTTGCCAGTGCCGTTGATGATACCCGCCAGCCACTGGATTTGATTACCAGAAAGCCCTTCACGGAGCGCCTTAATGATAGGAACACCACCCGCAACCGCAGCTTCAAAGGCCACCATTACACCCTTTTTCTGTGCCGCTAAAAAAATCTCGTTACCGTGCTTGGCTATCAAGGCCTTGTTAGCGGTCACCACATGTTTGCCATTATTAATAGCCTGCATCACCAGATCACGGGCCAGGCCGTCACCACCGATGAGTTCGACAATGACCTGAATATCAGGGTTATCCACCACCTCTTTTAATGAAGTGGTCAACTCAATATCTGAAGTATCACAAATGCGAGGTTTATTGATGTCCCGGGCAGCGGCATGACTGACAACGATGCCACGCCCCGCACGACGTTCTATTTCTACAGCATTACGCTGCAGGACATTTACAGTACCGCCACCGACGGTACCCAGCCCCAGCAAACCTACTTTTACCGGTTTCAAACTTCGCTCCCTTTAGTTACTTTCTTGCTATCTTTTTTAAACATGTCGCGGATACCTCGTATGGCCTGACGTGTGCGATGGGCATTTTCGATTAGCCCAAAGCGAACATGGTCATCCCCATAATCACCAAAACCAATGCCGGGGGAAACAGCCACTTTAGCCTCCTCCAGTAACTTCTTTGAAAACTCCAGCGAGCCCATGTGCCGATACTGTTCGGGAATAGGCGCCCAGACAAACATAGTGGCCCTGGGTTTCTCCACCTGCCAGCCAATAGCATTGAGGCCTTCACACAATACATCCCGGCGCTCCTGGTACAT
>DAOWII010000049.1 GCA_030640985.1 Chromatiales bacterium | reverse complement strand
GGCCGCAATTCCTGTCTGGTGCCTCTCTGCGGCACAATGAGTACTGTCGTATGGCCTATTTTGAGGAGTCTGAAAAAGTAATTAAATTTTTTGCTGGCGGCGAAGAAATAGACTTGCCTGACTCCCTTGGCTTTGCTGCGTCACTACTTTGTCAACAGCGGGTTTTCAACGCAGAAGATTTAATGCCCTATATCGACAAACCCGGCTTTCTGGAATTGCTCGCCACCCTATATAACAAAGGCGCACTCACACTACTGGATAACGAATACGAATAACACAGCTTCTATTGTTTCTTTCCAGTGACCGCCGGTGCATAGGCCTTGTCCGCAAACTTGATGTGTTTGTACAACCAGCCTTTCAGAAATATGAGTAATTCGAAACCGGTTCTCCGTTGATTCTCTGACACCGTATACCGTCGATGAAACGCCTTGAGCTTGTCCACGATGGTGTCATGGATGGCTTTATGCGAGTCAAAATCCTTGTAACCAGCATCGCGCATTAATTGCTCTTCTTCCGTGAAATGGTAAACGGCAAAATCCATTAGATCATCCAGTAGCGGTAGAATATCGACATCGGTTAGATTCTGATTAACAGCCTCATACAAGGCGTTAATCTTATTAATCAATGACTTATGCTCATCGTCAACCTTATCAATCCCTACGGAGTAATCATCATTCCAGATAATAATCTTACGCCCAGTGCTATCCATGGAGTATTAAACCTCTTTTTAATATGCGTGTACTAACAGCGCTTGAAACGATACCATGCTTACTATGCAAAACCTGACTCAGGTGACCTCCATTATAAGGGTTAACTGTTAAGTCAGACTTAAGAAAATGCCAGTAGTTATCATTTATGAAAACTGATTATACAATTATCCAGGCAGATTGGAGCAGCGAACAGGCGGACATTAAACTTGTTCGTGAAACAGTATTTATGCAAGAACAAAATGTAAGTGCTGAACTGGAATGGGATGGGCTGGATGACAAAGCCATTCACCTGCTGGCCCGAGATGATTTTGGCAAGGCCATCGGCACCGCCCGTCTATTACCAGACGGCCACATTGGGCGCCTTGCCGTTCTGAAACCCTGGCGAAGCAAGGGCATAGGCAAAGCCCTACTTACACGCTTGCTTGGTGTCGCTAAAAAAAATAAACTAAATAAGGTAGATCTCAATGCACAAAGTCAGGCAGTTGGTTTCTATGAGAAACTGGGATTTACCGCTAATGGAGAGGAGTTTCTGGATGCCAATATTCTCCATCAACATATGGAGAAGATCATTTCCGAATAACACTCAAGGTGGGAAGCCAAAATCTCTAAAATCACCCTTCCCCACCATTCCGTTACAATTATAAGCAACCATTGATACAACGGGGCATACTATGGACTACCCAATCGAACATATCCTCGGTGAAGATAACTCAATAATAGAGTTTTCATCCATGGAAGAAAATCGCGAGCTTGCACTGGAAATGGTACAACAGGCACATCGACATATTTATATTATGAGCCAGGATCTCGAAGCACACATCTATAATTCCGATGATTTTGAGCATGCTCTGGCGCAGCTAGCCAAAGAAAGTCAGCATACACATATTCACATTCTGCTAAAAAACTCGGAACCCGCCATCAAGTATGGGCACCGTTTGATAAATCTTGCCCAGCGTCTAAGCAGCAAGGTGAAGATTCACAATCCTCACGAGGAACATGCCGAGTACAATGAAGCCTTTTTGCTGGTGGATGATACTGCTTATATCAAACGAAAACTGGCTGATCGCTATGAGGGGGTTGCCTGTTTCAAAGCACTGAAGGAAGCAGGGGATCTATCGACATTGTTTCATGAAATGTGGGAGCGTAGTGAACCAGATTCGCAGTTGCGGCGGCTAACGATCTAATTACGGTTATTAGCAGAACCCGTTACCTGACCGAAGGAAATCCTTTAGGGCATTATCTGCCCCCCGATGAAGGAAATCCAAAGGGATTGCAGGAAACAATCCTTGGCTGGTGACAAAGATTTTCCTGGGACCTGTTTTACTTCCGACTTTTCTGCTTACGTTTTTTATCCGATTTTTTAATATGTTCGATCATCCGCTGACGTTTCTGCAACTGTCGCGGATTTAGCTTATTACGCTTACCCGCAAATGGGTTCTCACCCGCTTTAAACTCGATACGTATGGGCGTACCTTCCAGCTTCAGTTGTTCGCGGAAAGTATTGGCAAGGTAACGTTTATACGTTTTAGGCACCGAGTCCGTTTGATTACCATGGATAACAATAATCGGTGGGTTTTTTCCTCCCTGATGGGCATAACGCAGTTTAATACGCCGTCCACGGACCAGGGGAGGCTGGTGGGAGAATATGGCTCCTTCCAGCATGCGGGTTAATTCCGAGGTGGAGAAATCGCGCATAGCACAACGGTAAGCACGTTTGACCGAAGTAAACAAATCCCCTACTCCAGTACCGTGCAGGGCAGAAATAAAGTGATATTTGGCAAAGTCCAGAAAGGGTAGTTTAAGATCCAGCTCTCGCTTTATATCATCACGTTGGTGTGACTCAAGCCCGTCCCATTTATTGATGGCAATTACCAGTGCTCGACCTGCATCCAGGATAAAACCCAGTAAATGCGCATCCTGCTCACTGATCCCTTCATGGGCATCCAGCACCATGATTACCACATGCGCGGCCTCAATGGCCTGCAGGGTTTTAATCACACTGAATTTTTCAACTGTCTCATTGACTCGCGCACGCCGTCTAACACCTGCGGTATCAATAAAAGTATATTGCTGACCATCGCGCTCGAAAGGTACATTGATGCTGTCACGGGTGGTGCCTGGCATATCGAAAACAATCACGCGCTCTTCGCCGATAACCCGATTGACCAATGTCGATTTCCCTACATTGGGCCGACCAATAATGGCGACCTTGATACCATGGTCCTGTTCTTCATCCGGCTCTTCATCTTCGGGAAAGGCTGAAAGGACTTCGTCCATCAGGGGCTTTACCCCAGAACGGTGCGCAGCGGCAATAGTGTGCGGTGCCCCCAGACCCAGGGAGTGAAACTCAGCACTCACCATTTCCTTGGGCAGACCTTCGGTCTTGTTAATAACCACCATGATGCGCTTTCCTGTCTGGCGCAGTCGCATGGCAATAGTCTCGTCCATGGTCGTCATGCCAGTTCGACCATCTACCAGGAACAGAACAACATCAGCTTCATCAATGGCCTGCAAGGCCTGTTGCGCCATGATGCCATCAATACCGTTTTCATCACCACTGAGGCCACCGGTATCCACCACGATATAGGGGCGCTGGCCGACTACACCCGTGCCGTATTTACGATCACGGGTTAAACCCGGTTGATCGGCGACCAAGGCATCCCGCGAACGAGTTAGGCAATTAAATAAGGTGGACTTGCCAACGTTAGGCCTGCCCACCAGTGCGATGACCGGATTCATACTTAGCTCAGTGTGTTTTGAAAATTTCGCTGATGCGGAAAGCGGCCAGCACGCCGCGCTTATCCATGGCGTAAATAACATCGCCTGCGACAACAGGAGAAGTCAATACACCACGGTCCACACGATATTGAGTCGTTGATTGTTCCTTGATCGGGAAATAATAGTCTTTATCTTCGATCCGCGTCCTCACCAGCAAATGTCCATCTTCCCTGGACATCCAGTGCAGGTAACCATCATAGTCACCTAGCAACAGTGCATTGCCTTGTTGCACCGGTGCACTGAGCACCCTTCCATGCAAGGCATCCTGTTTCCACAGGGTTCGACCATTGCGGCGATCCAACGCCCACACATCCCCTACATCATCACTGACATAAAGGGCTGAGCTATCCAGGCTAATGCCACTGGCCGATGAAAACTCCCGGGACCAGAGCAAGCGTCCGCTACCCAATGTGAACGCAGCAATACGGCCCTGGTAGCTGCTGGCATAGACAATGCCATCGGCGATCTGAAGCTCGGCATCCACATCCACCAGGCGCTCAATTTCAGTACGCCCACGTGGGGCAGCCAGACGAGCCTGCCATTGCATTTTGCCTGTTTCAAGTTCCAGGGCGACCACTCGACCATTGGCAAAACCGGCCACCACCACATCATCACTAATTACCGGCATGCTACTGCCGCGCAGACTCAACAAGGGAACGTCTTGATCAACGCGCCATAACTCAACGCCACTATCCGCAGCCAGACCATAGAGGCGACCATC
>DAOWII010000065.1 GCA_030640985.1 Chromatiales bacterium | reverse complement strand
TTCATAGAAGGCCTGCACGGAAGTAACATTCAGGCAGCAGGCGATAAACACAGATAAACATGGCCTGAGTTGCTTGAGAAAAGAATACCCGAACAGGGCAAAGTAATTCCCGGTCAAGGCCGAACCTCATTACTCTCCAGTTTTCCGTCGTGCAAACGAATCATACGTCGAGCCCTTTCCATAACCATTGGATCATGGGTTGAAAACAGGAAGGTAATACCTTCGTTTTCATTCAGCGCCTGCATCAGATCCAGCAACGCTGCTGCCGTGACCGAATCCACATTGGCGGTAGGTTCATCGGCCAACACAATGGCTGGTTGGGTGACAATGGCACGGGCGATAGCTACCCGTTGCTGCTGTCCACCGGACATCTCATCGGGACGGCGATGTTCCAGGCCTTCCAGACCGACCTCGTTTAAAATAGTCATTACCCGATCATGGCACTCCTTTTCAGCCACGCCCTGTAGCTTGAGTACGAATTCTGCATTTTCATAGGCCGTTAACACAGGAATGAGGTTATAGGATTGAAATACAAAACCGATACGATCACGGCGAATGGCCGAGACCTCGGAGCGGCTCATCTCAGAAAGATTCCGCCCTTCCAGTAAAACGCTGCCTTCCGTTGGCGAGTCCAGTCCGCCAATGAGATTCAGGACCGTGGTCTTGCCTGAGCCGGAAGGCCCGGACAAGGTGGCAAAATCACCCCGGTCGATATTCAGGGACAAGTGGTCAACGGCATGAACCTTGACCTCCCCCTGCTGGTAGATCCTGCTAACGTTTTCGAGACGAACAATGTGCCTCTCTGACATGCTCTGTTTCCTCAGTGATTTTTTTAGATATTTCTACAGCTACAGCGTCTTTAAACTTTCCACCGGCAGTATTCGTACAGCGCGCCAGGCCGGATACAATCCTGAAATCATGGCCAGACTAAACACTCCGGTTAAAATGGCAATCACGCTCTCTTTAAACAGCCTGATCTTAAAGATCGGATCAATCAATACTCCACCGGCACTATAGTCATCCCCTACCGCACCACTTAAATCGATCCCCACATTAAACAAATAGAGATACCAGGGTGTGGTAATGATAATACCCATTGCCAGACCGATCAGGGCCAACCAGAATGACTCGATCATCACCAGCCGAAACAGGGTAAAAGGTGACATGCCCACCGCCATCATAATACCGAATTCCCGATTACGCTCCAGCACACTCATCAGCATGGTATTGAGTATACCGGCGGCGATCAGTACACCAATCAAAACCTGGCTGATATAGTTGCCACTCCTGTCCATGTTTATCACACTGGCTATTTCCGACTGGGTTTGATGCCAGCTCAGTACTTCACGTCCTGAATTGCCGATCAGTGCTTCAATTTTTTCACGCATTTTAATGGAGTCACGTTGATCGTGAATGAGCACCGAGACCAGCGTGGCATCATCCTGGCCATAACTGAGTGTCTTGCGCACATTATTAATAGGCAACAACACCATGGCACTATCTACTTCAGTCACACCAGTTTCAAAAATCCCCGTCACCCGGGCGATTTCACTTATGATCTCGCCATTAATATCGGTGGTGGTATAAACCAGTTTTTTTCCAATACGCAGATTGAGTTTTTTGGCCACGCCACTACCCACCACGACACTGTGTTTTGCTTCGGCCAACAACAACTCGCCTTCAATAATAGAACCAAGCATCAGATTGTATTCGGTCGATTCCTGTGCCGGGTCAATGGCCATAAACATGCCACCGATGGTTTTACTGGCGCTGGCAAACATGGCCTGGCCCACAATCCTGACAATGGCGTCATCAACACCGGGCAGATTAAGTAACTGTTCGCGTAACTCTGTCGTTTGTTTAATACGTTTATCCAGTGCCGGGGTCTGGTTATAATCCTGCGGTTCTACGGTGACATGGCCGAAGCCCATACGGACACTGCTGTCGATCATCTTGGTATAGGAATAATCACCGGTGCCGGTAAAGGTCACGGCCAGCATTACACCAAAACCGATAGAAAAACCGGTAATCAGTGTGCGGCGTTTTCGTCGCCATAGATTGTGCCAGGCCAGTTTACTGAGTTTCATGTGCCCTATTCATTTCCATTCAAAAATATTAACCAATTGTTAGCGATAATAAATCGCCTGCACCGGCTGTATTACAGCAGCTTTTGCAGCAGGATAAATCACTGCCAGGACTGCTATCAGATAGAGAAATGCAACCGGCAGGATTAATGAGTTAGGGGTGACGTAGGCATACCAGATGGGGTCAATGGCTATGCCACCAAATGTGGTGCTGCCTGCAATTGCGGAAAGATCAATTCCATGCGTCTGGTAATAAAGAGCCAGAGGCCAACCGCTTATCAGCGCTAAAACACTTGCCACCAGAACCTGGATCAGTGTTTCAGAAAATATCAGCAAGACAATCTGCCATGGCGATACCCCAATGGCCTTCATCACACCAAACTCATGAATGCGTTCGAACACACTCATGAGAATCGCATTCAGCACCACCATGGCAACGGCCACATAGGTTATCAGTATCATAATGATAATCTGTGCATCCATGATCTCCAGAATACGGGCAATAACCGGCATCAGGGTATCCCAGCTCACGGTTTCATACTCACCGGCCAGCGTGGCCACATGTGATCGTGCCTGCTCCAGATCGGCACGCCTGTCCGGACGCATCACAGCGATTTCATGGGCGCCCCGAGGCAACATCATTAAATCACGAAAGGCATCTTCCGACATAAAAATAGCGCCGCGGTCGATATCTTGCGCCACAGATTTCATGATGCCACGGACATGGTAAAGATCATTAGCCATGGAGCCATCACTGGCCTGACCCAGGAAAATAATTTCATCACCAAGGCCAACACCCAGGGTACGGGCCAGCTTTCTTCCGATGACCACTCCGGCAGGTTCAAGCGGATCCAGCCATTGCCCTGCCATGACATGTTGATGGATCAGGGTAACGGTTTTTTCATTTTCCGGATTAATGCCCCGCAGCTGTACACCGGCTGAGCTGGTGCCTGCCGCCGCCAGACCAAAGCCGTACAGGCGTTGTGTTGCATATAATCCTGCCTGCTGTATTTTGCTGACCAGGGCATCCGCATCATCCATACGCATATAGAGATCCGGATCATCACGGTAACCCTCTACATGGATCTGGATATCTCCCAGATTCATGGCCACCGCATTACGTTCACTGGTTTGCATCAATCCTTCGCTTAAAGAAGCAAACAGGATCATGATAAAACCGGCGAGGGCCATCGCCAGCGTGGTCACCAGGCTACGATGCCAGTTCCGTTTCACATTGCGTGCTGCAAAAGCGACTATATTCATGGGTGTGGGCGCTGTGGAAAATAAAAGCCTGTGGGAACGTTAGAGCCTTTATTCATTTCCTTCTCAACCGGGCTATCGAGAAGAAATGATCACTGAGCTTCACATCCAGCTCCAGCAACTTATAATCCAGCTCGGTATATTCATCGGGTTTATCGGAGGGGACTATCCTCATCACCGCCGGTCGCAAGCGTCCCGCCATGGGTTTGACATCACTAAAGCGCATGGTACGGGCAATGGCCATATCTTCATCATAATAAATCTGCTGCAGGGGAATAAAACCCTCTGCCAGTACCGTGATTTCTATCTTGCCCCATACCACCGGGGCATCGGGCTTGGGTATCAGGGAAAAAATGATAATGTCCTGGCCATCCCGCATGCCTTCAAAGGAGATGGTCGGCTCATAGTCATCTTCCATGCGCGACTCTTTGACCAGATCGTCATTGGTGAAGTGACTGCCCATCCAGGAGCCCATCATCATGCCGGACGTTAAACGAATAGTGCGATCGGTACGGGGAAGGTAACTGTAGATGTTATTTTCGGACTTCAAGGTAGCAGTGCCCTTTTCCTTGAGCGGAGAGAGAATTCGCACCAGAGTCTGCTCCTTGCCCTTGGACCAGGCCTCCATGCGCATGCTGCGGGTATAATGGGTTGTTTTGACCTGCATGGTGAAGATGGCGTGGGAAGAAATACCGCGCCACATATCGTCTACCTGGCGGAGAATTTCCCGGGCGCGTTCAGTAGCGGTTTGCTCCTCAGCGGCCACCGGCGTCAGGCCACAGAGAAGTAGGAATACTCCGAGAAGAACAGTTTGAAAGTATTTATGAAAGTTCATATCAACTCCCTGCAAAGATACTCTCATCATACGGCGATGAGGGAGTATCCGTCCAGTGGTGCTATGACTTTTACAGGGACTAATTCAGAGGTTTCTTAAAGTTCCCGTGTTGAACGGAACGCCACATCCGGCCAACGTTCTTCCGCCAGGTTCAGGTTGACCCGCGTCGGCGCCAGGTAAGTGAGATCACCGCCACCATCAATGGCCAGATTATCTTCCGCCTTGCGTTTGAATTCGTCCAGCATCTTCTCGTCATCGCATTCCACCCAACGGGCGGTGGCCACATTCACTTGCTCAAAGCTACAGTCCACCTTGTATTCATCCTTGAGACGCTGGGCGACCACTTCAAACTGCAAAATACCCACCGCGCCAAGGATTAAATCATTATTACGCATGGGCTGAAATAACTGGGTGGCGCCCTCTTCTGACAACTGCTGCAGTCCCTTTAACAGCGCCTTCATTTTCATTGGATCCTTGAGGCGGGCACGACGGAATAGTTCAGGGGCAAAATGTGGAATGCCGGTAAATTTCAGCTCTTCACCCACGCTAAACGTATCACCAATCTGGATAGTCCCGTGGTTGTGCAGACCGATGATGTCACCACTCCATGCCTCTTCCACATGGTCACGGTCCTGGGCAAGGAAGGTAATCGCATTGGGGATTTTTACATCACGCCCCAGACGGACATGACGCACCTTCATCGCCGGCTCATATTTACCGGAACAGATACGCATGAAGGCAATACGATCCCGGTGAGCGGGATCCATGTTGGCTTGAATTTTAAACACAAAACCGGTAAATTTCTCTTCTGTTGCCTCAACCTCACGACTCGTCGTCGCCCGGGGTAAAGGTGCTGGAGCATAGTCCACCAGGGCATCCAGAATTTCAGTGACACCGAAATTATTAATCGCCGAGCCAAATAGAACCGGTGACAATTTACCGGCAAGATAGTCCTCCATGTTGAATTCATGACTAGCGCCACGCACCAGCTCCACCTCTTCGCGAAACTCTTCAGCCATAGAACCAAACAGTTCATCCAGACGTGGGTTGTCCAAACCTTCAATGACCTCACCTTGCTGCATTTTTCCACCGTGGGTGGCACTAAACAGGTGAACGCGGTTATTCAGCAGGTCAAAAACTCCTTTGAAGTTTTTGCCCATACCAATGGGCCAGGTGAGTGGAGCACACTGGATCTTAAGGATGTCCTCGACTTCATCCAGCAGATCGATGGGATCACGTCCCTCCCGATCCAGCTTGTTAATGAAGGTAATAATCGGGGTATCGCGCAGCCGGCACACTTCCATCAACTTGATGGTGCGTGCCTCCACACCCTTGGCACAGTCAATGACCATCAGCGCGGAATCGACAGCGGTCAGAGTACGGTAGGTATCTTCAGAGAAGTCCTCATGACCGGGGGTATCCAGCAG
>DAOWII010000133.1 GCA_030640985.1 Chromatiales bacterium | reverse complement strand
CGTCACGCAGGACTTCCAGTACTTTGACCGCTTCGGCAACGATCTCCGGGCCAATGCCGTCACCGGCTAAAACTGCAATTTTTTTAGTCATATTATTTTCCCAATAATTATTTAACGCAAAGACGCAGAGCGCGTTTGCCCCCTCTCGGGGATAAACGCCTTTGCGTTGAAATCTTTTTAATTACCAAACAACCACGGAGCCTCAGCCTTACGGCGTTGCTCATACTCCTTGATGGCATCAACTTTTTGCAAGGTCAGTCCAATATCATCCAGGCCGTTTAATAAACAGTGCCTGCGGAAGGCATCCACCTCAAAGCCGATGCTTTCACCCGACGGTGTGGTAATCAACTGTGCATCGAGATCCACCGTTAACTGATAGCCTTCGCTCGCATCCAGTTCTTTAAACAAACGATCAACGGTTTCTGCATCCAGTACGATGGGCAAAATACCGTTTTTGAAACAGTTATTAAAAAAGATATCCGCGTAACTGGGCGCAATGATCACCCTAAAACCATAATCAAGCAATGCCCACGGCGCATGTTCACGACTGGAACCACAACCAAAGTTATCGCGGGCAAGTAATACCTGCGCCCCCTGATAGCGAGCCTGGTTCAGTACGAAATCAGGATTAACCTGACGCGAACTGTTATCCATACCCGGTTCGCCATGATCCAGATAGCGCCACTCGTCAAACAAATTGGGGCCAAAACCGCTGCGCTTGATGGACTTCAAAAACTGCTTCGGAATAATCGCATCCGTATCCACATTAGCACGGTCCATGGGTGCCGCAATCGCTGTCATTTTTTCAAATTCGTCCATGATTCAAACCTCTCTCACATCAACAAAATGCCCAGCCACTGCCGCGGCAGCTGCCATAGCGGGACTCACCAAATGGGTACGTCCGCCCTGCCCCTGTCGACCTTCGAAATTACGATTAGAGGTAGAGGCACAACGCTCACCCGGCTCCAACCGGTCCGCATTCATTGCCAGACACATGGAACAGCCTGGCTCACGCCATTCAAAACCTGCCTCGATGAAAATCTTGTCCAGACCTTCCTGCTCCGCCTGCTGTTTTACCAGACCTGAACCTGCCACAACCAAAGCCTGTTTCACATTGGTCGCCACTTTTTTACCTTCGGCGACCTTGGCCGCTTCACGCAAATCTTCAATACGCGAATTGGTGCAGGAACCAATAAAGATAATATCCACTGGTATATCGGTAATCACCGTGTTGGCCTCAAGCCCCATATAGGCCAGGGCCCGTTGCATACCTTCCGCTTTCACTGCATCAGACTCGGCAGCAGGATCAGGTACTACACCATCCACGGCTACCACCATCTCCGGCGATGTACCCCAGGTCACCTGAGGTTTGATGCTGGCCGCATTGATGCGTACCACCCGGTCAAATTTGGCATCGGCATCACTGTGCAACTCACGCCAATTAGCCGCGGCCTGTTCCCACACATCCGCTTTGGGCGAATAGGTACGGCCCTTAAAGTAGTCGATGGTCTTTTCATCCGCCGCCACCATACCGGCACGGGCGCCCGCCTCGATAGCCATATTGCATACAGTCATACGACCTTCGATGGAAAGGTCACGGATAGCTTCGCCACCAAATTCGATGGCATAGCAGGTACATGCGGCGGTACCGATCTCACCGATAATCGCAAACACGATGTCCTTGGCGGTGATACCCGGCCCCACCTTACCGTCCACACTCACCAACAAGGTTTTGGATTTTTTCTGCACCAGACACTGGGTGGCCATCACATGCTCCACCTCAGAGGTGCCAATACCATGGGCCAGGGCACCGAAGGCACCATGAGTAGATGTATGCGAGTCTCCACACACCACCGTCATACCGGGCAAGGTGGCACCCGACTCAGGACCAATCACGTGCACAATACCCTGACGGATATCATCCATCTTGAATTCGTTCAGGCCAAACTCATCACAGTTTTGATCCAGCGTCTCCACTTGCAAACGAGAGATGGGATCCGCAATACCCCTGCTACGATCGGTGGTCGGCACATTGTGATCCGGTGAGGCGAGAATAGAATCCACCCGCCAAGGCTTTCGACCAGCCATGCGCAGGCCTTCAAAGGCCTGGGGTGAAGTCACCTCATGCACTAAATGCCGATCGATATAGATGAGTGACGTCCCATTCTCTGCGGTATCTACCACATGGGCGTCCCAGAGTTTGTCATAAAGAGTCTTGCCAGCCATGATCACTTCCTCCAGTTGATGCAGCGAAGTCTAGTGCCAAACCACCCATTACACAAATCTATCTTTTTCATGTATTCTATTACTATTAGTAATCAATAAGAGATGGCAGATAACTATGGATATCCCGGAACTCAAAGCTTTTATCTCCATTGCAGAATGCCAGTCATTCTCACGTGCCGCCGAGAGGCTATTTCTGAGTCAGCCAGCCATAAGCAAACGTATCGCCAGCCTGGAAAGAGAGCTTAATCGACCACTATTTGATCGCATCGGTCGGCGCATCTACCTCACCGAAGCCGGTCAGGCCCTACTCCCCCAGGCTCGGCATATTCTTCAGTCCGTTGAAGATAGCCGCCGCAGCATGGCAAATCTATCAGAACAGATCGAAGGCCAGCTCACCATCGGCACCAGTCACCATATCGGGCTGCATCATTTGCCTCCCGTGCTGCGCAGTTTTAATAACCTGTATCCACAGGTACAACTGGACATCCGCTTTATGGACTCGGAAGCAGCCTGTCAGGCGGTGAGTCATGGAGAACTCGAACTGGGGATCGTTACCCTGCCAAGCCAGGCGATGGAAAACCTGCAGATGGAGATCCTCTGGCCCGATCCTTTGAGTATTATGACCAGTCGTGACCACCCTTTAGGTAAAGAAAAAAAACTTGGCCTGAAAAAACTGTCTGAATACCCTGCCATCCTCCCGGCGCAAGGCACATTCACCCGTGAACGCATTGAGGCAGCCTTCCGTCCAAAAGGTATAGAGCTGGAAGTAAGCTTGTCCACCAATTATTTGGAGACGATAAAAATGCTGGTATCAGTGGGTTTAGGCTGGAGTGTATTGCCAACAAGTATGGCCGATAAAAATATCGTCCGTCATGAAATTAAGGAGTTGAAATTAACGCGCACTTTGGGGCTGGTAAAACACAAGGCGCGCACCTTGAGTAATGCAGCACTAGCACTTCAAAAGATATTAAAAGATTGTGACTGCTCAGAAACAACAGCTACAATATAAAGATTGCACCTCGAAATAAAGTGATATCTTTATACGCTATTGTCATCGCTTACACCTTTACCAGGCATGACCAGGAACTCCATTTTCATCGCCGTCACACCAAACAAAAAACTCATATTTAGACCCGCAAACTTGCGAGACAACTTTAAATAAAATCGACACTATTAATTCAAACAAGATATTTATAATCAAAGCATTCCGCAGCAAGTTCACAAAACCACATCGAGGCATATCATTACTTCAACAACCGGATCGATACCTATAAAAAAACATCACCACCAGCATAAACCATTATCAGCCCCATTCATAAATGGCATCAACACAATTCCCTTTACCCTGATATTTTAATGACTGGCACAATTCCTTTACCATAGCCATGCCGCGACCACTGGGGACAAACGAAGAACTATTGTCTACCATCATCTTTTTAGTATAATCAAAGCCATCTCCACTATCACTAATTCTCAGGCGCAACTCTCCTTGCCCTTTAGCCGCATGGCATTCAAGTTCAAGGATGATGTTTCCTGCCTGTAAGTTAGCAAGTCTTTTTTCCTTTTCGCGATAAAACTCCATAAACCCATCGCTTCCACTTTTCATAGAGGAGTCCAGAGAAAGAACCCCGTGATCCAGGGCATTCATAAATAATTCAGAAAGCATTAAATGTATCTCTTTAAGATACCCTGTTGCGCCTGTAGTTTTCATCACATGCTGCATCACCAATGGAACAACGTCATAAGACTTAAGCGTTGTGAAGTCCAACTCAAAGATTACTTTCCAGTCAGCTGGCGGTGTATTCAATACATCATGAGGCTGATATGCATCCTGTAAAGAAGAGAAGTCAGTTGCTTCTAATATTATATCTGTTAGCGTAATATCATCCAATTGTTCAGCAGAGCCTCTAAACACCTCCAAATCATTTCTTATCACGCAAAATGCATCATGGGCTTTAGTGCCGCTCAATAAAAATTCTATACGCTCTTCTCCATAATGCTCACCTTGCTGATTACGTGATTCAGTAACCCCATCGGAATGCAATAACAGATGAGCCCCCTCAACAAATGGATAAACATCTATAACAAAGTCAACTCTATCCGTTTGCACAACCCCAAGGGGCAGGTTTCTTGATTCCAGGCGAATAGCTTCTCCATGTCCACCACCATAATAATACTGTGCTGGAAGCCCACCATTCCACACGTTCACGAGTCGATTAGCTGGATCAATATCAATCATGCATGCTGCACAGAACATATCAGCAGGCAATAAGTCATATAACTTATCATTTAGCTCTTTAACAATATCCCGAATGCTATAACCTTTTTTTGTCATGCTTTTAATTACAAGTGAAACAGGCATAGCACCAATAGCAGCAGACAACCCATGCCCTGTAAAATCGCATAACATAACATGGACTCCGCCAGACGGTTTATCCACAGCAAAAACAACATCACCATCAAAAAGCGCAAGAGATGAAAACATGCCTTGCACATTCAGTCGGCGGGAAAAACCGTCATTCACAATATTATCAAAAACTCTTTCAGCGACTTCTTTTTCATGCTGAAGTGTCTGATGAAAACTAGACAGCTCCTTCTTCTGTTCCTGTATTTTCTTATGCGTTTCGCCGAGGTCACTCAGCATTTTTATTTTTGCCTTTAAAATTTCATGTTTGTATGGTTTAACCAGAAAGTCATCACCACCCGCCTCCCTGCACCCTTTCAAATCGGCATCACTATCTAATGCAGTGAGAAAAATCACGGAAACAAACTTCCCTCCGGCAATTTTTTTTATTCTTTTTGTTGCCTCGTAACCATCCATTACCGGCATCTGGATATCCATGAGGACTATCGAGGGCTCATGCAATTCAAACAGCGATACTGCATCCTGCCCATTTTCAGCCAACAACGGAATATAACCCTCTTTTTTGATAATTGCGGACAGGATAGACCTATTTGTAGCCTCATCATCAACAATCAATATTTTATTCAAAGGCATTTCATCCTCGTCAGAGTTCATCATAATATTCCATTATCAATTCACGAAACCTCAGCAATAGTAAATAACTGATGGAAATTTGAAACCTTCAAAATCTTACTGATGATTTCGCCGCAATTAACCAGCTCAATATTAGAGCTACCCCCACCTAGATGATCTCGAAATAGCAGAAGCATCCCAAGCGCAGAACTATCAATATAGTCTGTATCCCTAAAGTCGACGACACAACCTCTTGCATCACTCCCAACTTGTTCGTATGCATCCCTAAACTCCTGCCGCATATTGAAATCAAATGCCCCTGATACTTTAATTACATCTGGCTCACCAGAACTACCGGGTATATAAGTTACTGACATATCGTTCTCCAAGTTTACACACAACAACAATCAACCTAATTCTTAAATATAGAATCAAAATAACTCCACACCACCTTCATCAAGATCACTCTGGTGTACTGAACGATGCTGATCTTTTTGGTATTCGCGTTTTATCTCGCCTATTTCACTTATCATACCCCGCAACAGACAGCCATCGGAAAAGGAATCGTCAGAACTAGTTGTATCCTCGTCGGTGGTTTTTTGTTGAATACGCGCAAACAACGACTCTAGTCGAGTCAAATGCTTATCACTATTCTCCAGAGCCTGCCTGGCTATATCTTCAAACTGAAGCGATCTAATTGCCATATTTACATCTACATCAACCCCAGCAACAACACTCGTCAACTCATCTAAATTAAAAGCAACATTGTCATTTATTAATGAAACTTCGCGCATCATTTTATCGACAGTATCTTTTGATTCAATTGCCACATTCATATCCTTTGAGGCCATCGGTGCAATAATCGCCTTTGTATCAGCGATATTTCTTTTTGCAGACATGACAACGTCCTTAATTTCATCACTAAATTTATTTGAATTTTGTGACAACTTCCTGACCTCATCGGCAACAACAGAGAAACCGCGACCTGCTTCACCAGCTCTTGCCGCCTCAATGGCGGCATTTAGTGCCAGAAGATTTGTTTGACTGGCGATTGAATTTAGATCATCAAGCAATTTAACAATATCTCCCATTTGCACATCAATATCATCGACATGTTGAACCGTTGCTATACTTTCTTTGGCTACATCAACTATATGCCCAACAAAAATATCTAATATCTTATTATTTTCAGAAATAAAAACCTTGAAATTAACCTCCTGCTCTTCGTTATCACCAACAGACTTACCAGCAATATCACCTAACATCCCCTGGATTGCAGAAAGTTGACAAGAGCTCTTTTCATGTAAACCCAGGAAGCTCTCATTCAGTTTTTGAATAGCATCTGAAATTAATTGAAGTGTCTGCTTATGCCCTTCCCTAATGTGAGCAACCTCCTCTGCGACAAGTTCAGCCAACTCATTTATTAAGCCAGCAACTGTCTCATCACCATTATCCAATGACTCTGTCACATCAAAGGCTACACCTACAGAATCATCCGTAATCACTCGACCCTTCATAATCACTTGAAGCCACCACATAAATAGAATGGACAGACTAAAAAAAACTCCTGCATTAAATCCAAATATTACCACTTCCACAAAGATAACAATACCTCCAACAAACCCCATAAAAACAAAGTTCGACATGGCATTATAAAAAGCCCTTATTATTTTGCTCTCACTCATTTATAATAAACCGCTTATTTTGTGTGATCTTCATATCTCTATTAATTCCTGCCAATTCGAGTAACGCTTCAGATATATCCTCAAGTGACAGAACATAATCAACCCCACCTTTTTTAACTGATTCTCCAGGCATTCCCCATACAACACTTGTTTTTTCGTCTTGAACTAGAGTTTTAGCTCCTGCATTGTGCATTTCCTTTAAGCCATTAGCACCATCATCCCCCATTCCCGTTAATACAACCCCAATGGCATTGGGGCCAGCATTTTGTGCAACAGAACGAAACATGACATCAACAGATGGTTTGTGGCGATTAACCAAGGATCCGTCATTAAGTTTGCAAATAAACCTGGCTCCATCCCTTGCTACTAGAAGGTGCTTGTTTCCCGGAGCTATATATACGTGACCAGGCAAAATCTGATCTCCATCAGAAGCTTCCCTTACAGTCATTTCAGTAACATCATTAACCCTTTTAGCAAAAGGGCCACTAAATGCCTCTGGAATATGTTGCGTTATAACAATACCGGGTGAAGCAGCGGGCATATTTACCAGTACATCCTTTATGGCCTCTGTTCCGCCTGTGGAAGCACCAATTGCTATAATCTTATCCGTTGTTTTGAAATGACGACTAGAGGATACCTTACCTAGAACGGCATCAGCGGATAATTTCGCGGGAACCTGTCTAATAGTAGACTGTTTTCGTTCAAGGTTTGTAGCTGGAACGTTGGCAGCAGCCTTTACCTTAGATATGATTTCTTGAGAATAGTCATTGAGACCAACCGTGACATCTAACTTTGGCTTCGCCACAAAATCAACAGCACCTAGCTCAAGTGCACGCAAGGTAACTTCGGCGCCCTTTTCCGTTAGAGATGACACCATCACAACAGGTAACGGGTGCAAACGCATCAAATTACTCAAGAATGTAATGCCATCCATTTTAGGCATTTCCACATCCAGTGTAAGAACATCTGGATTTAATTCTTTTATTTTATTTCTTGCCACGTAGGGATCTGATGCAACCCCTACCACTTCTATCTCAGGATCTTGCCTGAATATCTCGGATAAAACCTGTCGCACAAGTGCTGAATCATCGACAATAAGCACACGAACTTTTTTCATTCTTAATGCCTCACTCAAAAAGCTCAACTTCGCCAGACTGGGGATCATTGTTAATGACCTCCTTGTAGCTCTGCTCACGTTCGAAAATCGTATCATTATGTAGAGAACGTAATTTTTT